>NZ_JBHWUE010000041.1:0-94381 GCF_042738615.1 Rhodococcus sp. NPDC059968 | reverse complement strand
GTCCAGCCCCGGTAATCCGACAACAGCCCCTCAGGGCTGTCGGCGGTGATGGCGGCGGCACCGAGCGTGGACGGAGACCAATCCACCCCCACCGCCACGGTGGCCGATTTCGGGTCGGCTGCGGGGACGAGTTCGGTCGCGGCGCACTGCCACAGCAGGCCTCGGCGGTCGAGGACCAGGGTCGGCAGATGCCAGTCGGTGATCGCCCTGCCGTGCAGGTGTTCGGGGATGGTGGCGGTCAGCCGGATACAGCGCCACTGCGCCCGCCCCACCGGGGCCGGGCAGGTCGGCAGCTTCACCGTCAACACCAGCTCACGGCCCGCCACGGTGATCTGCGCGAGCTGCCGATCGGCAGCGGACAGTCGGGCCATTACCGCGATCTGGGGTGGTCCCTGGACGTCGGTGATCCGCAATCGGGTCGGCGGCGCCCCGTCGGTGCGGCGTGAGTGTGCGGTAAGCTGGCGCCGGACTCCCCGAGCGAAACCCGCCGACACAGAGTCGCCCGACCCGGTCGGCGGCGCCACAGCCCCGGTGGCGATTCCATGTCGACTGCAGCCCAGAGAACCGGCCGGACAACGATGCCAGCACCGCCCTGACGTCATCCATCAACTCCTCCCCCAGCGATGTGTCGTCCTGCGTATCGCAGGATCTCGACAGTAACGCCGACCTACGACAAGAACCGCCCCTCCACGCCACCGGCGAATCGGGCCAATCGATCTCGCCACACCACCCGCACCATCGTGAACCCGCCCTCGGCCGCGTTCGAGCATCCGGCCCAGCTCAGCCCGCCGCCCCCTCGAGACCTGAACCGCGATCCTTGTAGCCACGCCGCACCTCACCAGTAACGCTCTCCCACAACATCTTTCCCGATTGGCCAGCGACGCCTCTCATCCCGTCGAGCCCGATGATGCCGTTGACCGACATGTCGTCGAGGACCTGCGTGCGCTGCAGTTGCCCCAGCGGGGTGCGGCCAGCTCATCGGCTCCGACGATTACGGTCACGGAATCACCGCCCGCATCGCAGGTTCCGGCGTCGGCATGGTCTACGTGGCGGGCGAGTTGTATCTCGCACAGCAACTGGTGTTCCGCGCCGTCGCGACCGGCGCTCGGGTGCTCATTCACATCGATCGGCCCGACGCGTGGTCTTCGTTGATCGACTCCATCGCCACACCCGACCGGTTGCGCATCGCGGGCCACAATCCGCAGTCCGACAACAGGTTCAACACCGTCGTGTTCGACGGCGTCGACGCGCTGCCGCCCCGCGCCGGGGTCACCGCGATCTACCTCCACGGTGAGCCGAGCCAGTGGCCCGGTGCCGAACCGGACCTGTCGATCGTCCAGCCGGATGCGCTGGGCGACCGCATTCTTCTGTCGACCGGAGGGACGAGCATTGAACTGATGCTGGTCACGATCTCCTCCGAGACGGCGTTCATCGGCCGGCCTCGCGCGGCCGAGTACCGGCCGGTCCACCAGTACTAGCCGGGGTACGGGGTGGTCCCGCGCTGAACACGGACCGCGTCGGCCCACCACGCCAGCTGCGCCAGCATGCGGTCCGCCGAGTCGATGGCGGCGCCGTCGGTCGTCTGCCCCTGGTCGTCGAATCGCTTGCGCACCCGGTGGAAACTCACGCTCTGTCGCACCGACACCATGTGCAATTCGGCCACCACCTGACGCAGCTGTTCGGTGGCTCGGAGTCCGCCGGCCAACCCGCCGTACGACACGAACCCGATGGGCTTCGAGCGCCATTCGTGTTTGACGCTGTCGAACGCGGTCTTCAGCGCCGCAGGGTAACCGTGGTTGTACTCGGAGGTGACGGCCACGAACCCCTCGGCTCGGCCCACTCGCTCCCGGAATTCGTCCGTCACCGGGGATGCGCCGAGATCCTGTGGCAACGGCGTCTCGGCGAGATCGATGATGCCCGCGTCCAGTCCTGGGTAGGCGCGAGCGCGTTCGGCGAACCAGCCGGCGACGACGGGAGCGATCCGACCCACTCTGACGGATCCGATGATGATCTCGATCCGGACGGGTGCGACTGCGGTCATGAACACGCTCCTTCTCTTCCGGAGCCATCGTAGGTGCTGGTGCCTCCGCGACCGCGGTGGTGATCGACGCCGCGGGCTCTGATCAGTCGCCGCAGCAGCCGCCCGGCACGGTCCGAACGTCTCGGGTGATCTTGTTGCGTGCCGCCAGATCCGCGTCGTCCGGGTAGTCGACGCGCACCAGGGACAGTCCGTGCGCCGGGGCCACCAGGATCGAACTCGACCGCGACTTCTCGCGGAGGAGTCCTTCGATCCAGCCGAGGTCGCGACGTCCTTCACCCACGGCGAGAACCGCGCCGACGAGACTGCGCACCATCGACCAGCAGAAGGCGTCGGCGCTGACGAAGGCCGTGAACACGTCGCCGTCGCGCTCCCAGTCGAAACGTTGGAGATCGCGGACGGTGGTGGCGCCTTCCCGGCGTTTGCAGAACGCCGCGAAGTCGTGCAATCCCAGGAGCGTCGAAGACGCCGTGCACATGAGTTCGAGGTCCAGGACCTTCGGATACGAGACGGTGTCCCGGGCTCGGAGCGGATCGGCGCCGTAGGCCGCCGACGTCAGGCGGTACTCGTAGTGCCTGCGCATCGCGGAGAACCGTGCATCGAAGTGTTCCGGCGCGAGAGAGATCTGCTTGATCCGCACGTCCTTCGGCAGGAACCGCGCGAGCCTGCGGACGAGCCGGGACGGGTCGTCAGGAAGGGCGTCGACCGGAACGTCGACGTGCGCCACCTGACCGGTGGCGTGGACGCCGGCATCGGTGCGCCCCGCCACCGTGAGCTGCAGCGGCGTGCGCATGACGGCGCTGAGCTTCTCCTCGATCTCCCCGCACACTGTGCGCAACGCGTTCTGGCGGGCCCACCCGGAGAATTCGGTTCCGTCGTAGGCGATGTCGAGGCGCAAGCGACGGGTCTCATACGAAACGGGCCCGCCGTCCCTCGGGGGGACGACGGGCTCGTTCGATTCAGCGTGTGCCGAAGCCAAGTGGACTAGTCCTTCTTGGCCTCTTCGGCCTCGGGGGCGTCGGCCGCGGTGGCGGTCTCGTCCTCGATGGCCTCGACGACGGCGTCAGCGTTCTCGACCTCGGCGTCCGTTGCCTCGGCCTCGACGGCCTCGACGACGTTCTCCTCGGCGGGAGCAGCAGCCGGCGCATCCTTCGATGCCTTCACGCGACGAGCGCGGTCGGCCTCGGAGGTGACGGTCTTCTCCTTGACGAGCTCGATGATCGCCATCGGCGCGTTGTCGCCCTTGCGGGGGACCGTCTTGATGATGCGGGTGTAGCCGCCGTCACGATCGGCGTAGAACGGGCCGATCTCCGCGAACAGGGTGTGCACGACATCCTTGTTGCGGATGACCTTCAGAACCTCGCGACGGTGAGCCAGGGTTCCGGCCTTGGCGTGCGTGACGAGCTTCTCGGCGTACGGGCGCAGGGCCTTGGCCTTGGACTCCGTGGTGGTGATGCGGCCGTGCTCGAAGAGCGCGGTAGCCAGATTGGCGAAGATCGCCTTCTGGTGCGAAGCCGACCCGCCGAAGCGGGCACCCTTTTTGGGCTTGGGCATGATGATCTCCTAGTAAAGGACCGTGAGCTACAGCTGTTCGGTCTCGGCGTAGTCCTCGGTGCCCTCGGCATCACCGAAGGAACCGGCGTCCGTGTCGCTCCACGTCCCGGTGGCGGCGTCGTAGCCGGCAACGGTGGTGGGATCGAAGGACGCGGGGCTGTCCTTGAGGGCCAGGCCGAGCGAATGCAGCTTGACCTTCACCTCGTCGATGGACTTCTGTCCGAAGTTGCGGATGTCGAGCAGATCGGACTCGGTACGGCCGACAAGCTCACCGACGGTGTGAACACCTTCGCGCTTGAGGCAGTTGTAGGAACGGACCGTCAGGTCCAGGTCCTCGATGGGCAGTCCGAACGAAGCAATGTGATCGGCCTCGGCGGGCGAGGGTCCGATCTCGATGCCTTCTGCTTCGACGTTCAGCTCACGGGCCAGGCCGAAGAGCTCAACCAGGGTCTTGCCCGCCGAAGCGAGCGCGTCCCGAGCGGTGATGGAGTTCTTGGTTTCCACATCGAGCACGAGCCGATCGAAGTCGGTGCGCTGCTCGACACGGGTGGCCTCCACCTTGTAGGTGACCTTGAGCACCGGCGAGTAGATCGAGTCGACCGGGATACGGCCGATCTCGGCGCCGGACGCCTTGTTCTGGACGGCGGGGACGTAGCCGCGACCGCGCTCGACGACGAGCTCGATCTCCAGCTTTCCCTTGTCGTTCAGGGTGGCGATGTGCAGATCCGGGTTGTTCACGGTGACGCCGGCCGGGGGCACGATGTCGCCTGCAGTCACAGCGCCGGGGCCCTGCTTGCGAACGTACATGGTGACCGGCTCGTCCTCTTCGGAGCTCACGACGAGGCCCTTGAGGTTCAGGATGATGTCGGTGACATCTTCCTTCACACCGGGAACTGTGGTGAACTCGTGCAGAACGCCGTCGATGCGGATGCTGGTGACAGCAGCGCCGGGAATCGACGAGAGCAGCGTGCGGCGGAGCGAGTTGCCGAGGGTATACCCGAAGCCTGGCTCGAGGGGCTCGATGACGAACTTCGAGCGGTTGTCAGCGATGACCTCTTCGGTCAGCGTGGGTCGCTGAGAAATGAGCATTGGAGTTCCTCCTGTACGGGCGTCCGCTATTTGACGCTCACGATGGGAAAGGCACTTCGTGCCCGTGCGCCTTTCCGGTAGTCGGAACTACCGGAAAGGCGCACGAGCCGTCAGGCCTACTTCGAGTAGTACTCGACGATGAGCTGTTCCTGCAGAGGAACGTCGATCTGCGCACGCTCGGGAAGCTGGTGAACCAGAACCCGGAGACGTCCACCGACAACCTGCAGCCAACCCGGGATCGGGCGATCGCCCTGGGTCTCGCGCGCGACCTGGAAGGGAAGCGTCGACAGCGACTTGTCCTTGACATCGATGATGTCGTACTGCGAGACGCGGTAGCTGGGGATGTCGACCTTCTTGTTGTTCACAAGGAGGTGGCCGTGGGTGACCAGCTGACGGGCCTGGCGGCGAGTGCGAGCCAGTCCGGCGCGGTACACGACGTTGTCGAGACGCGACTCCAGGATGCGGAGCAGGTTCTCACCGGTCTTACCGGGGCGGTTGTTCGCCTCCTTGTAGTACAGGCGGAACTGCTTCTCCATGACGCCGTAGGTGAAGCGAGCCTTCTGCTTCTCCTGCAGCTGGAGCAGGTACTCGCTCTCCTTGATCCGCGCGCGGCCGTGCTGGCCCGGCGGGTAGGGACGACGCTCGAACGCCTGGTCGCCTCCAACGAGGTCGACGCGCAGACGACGCGACTTGCGGGTGATGGGTCCGGTATAACGTGCCATTTTTTTCTACCTATCCTTCCCGCTAGACCCGACGCCGCTTGGGCGGACGGCAGCCGTTGTGCGGCTGGGGGGTGACATCGGAGATGGTGCCGACCTCGAGGCCTGCAGCCTGAAGCGAGCGGATCGCGGTCTCACGGCCGGAGCCGGGGCCCTTGACGAAGACGTCGACCTTCTTGACGCCGTGCTCCTGCGCCTTGCGGGCTGCGTTCTCGGCGGCCAGCTGAGCGGCGAACGGGGTCGACTTACGCGAACCCTTGAAGCCGACGTGTCCCGAGGACGCCCAGGAAATCACGTTTCCGGCGGGGTCCGTGATGGACACGATGGTGTTGTTGAACGTGCTCTTGATGTGAGCGGCGCCGTGCGGGACGTTCTTCTTGTCCCTGCGACGCGCCTTCTGGGTCTTCTTCGGACCGGTGCCACGTGACTTGGGGGGCATTACTTCGCCTTCTTCTTGCCTGCAATGGTGCGCTTCGGACCCTTACGGGTGCGGGCGTTGGTCTTGGTGCGCTGACCACGCACGGGCAGACCACGACGGTGGCGCAGGCCCTGGTAGCAGCCGATCTCGATCTTGCGTCGGATGTCGGCCTGGACCTCGCGGCGAAGGTCACCCTCGACCTTCAGCGACTCCTCGATGTACTCGCGGAGCTTGGCCAGATCCTCGTCCGAGAGATCCTTGCTCCGCAGATCCGGGCTGACGCCGGTGGCGTCCAGGATCTCCTTGGAGCGGGTACGGCCGATGCCGTAGATGTAAGTAAGTGCGATCTCCATCCGCTTTTCACGGGGAAGATCGACACCTGCGAGTCGTGCCATGTCGGCATTCCTATCGGTGTGCGGAGGTCTGCTCCCAGTCCATCCCCTGTGCCTCTTCAAACGTCGGCGGTCTCGCGACCGACGATGCTTCAACTAACTCAGTGGGGCCCCGGCCTCCGTGCCGGGGGTGAACCAGTACCTGCTCGAGAGCCGTGGGTACTGGCTGGTGCTGGGAGGTCATCTTTGCTTGTTGCCAAGCAGATCCTCGAAAAGCGGAGATCTAGCCCTGACGCTGCTTGTGGCGCAGGTTCTCGCAGATCACCATGACCCGGCCGTTACGACGGATCACCTTGCACTTTTCGCAGATCTTCTTGACGCTCGGCTGAACCTTCACGTCTTCTGATCTCCTGTTTTGTGGCAGCCCACTACGCAGATCCGCAGCGGACGTACTTCTCCCCGACCTGGTCGGGCGGGGAAGCTTTTACTTGTACCGGTAAACGATGCGTCCGCGCGACAAGTCGTAGGGCGAGAGCTCTACGACAACGCGATCTTCCGGGAGGATGCGAATGTAGTGCTGACGCATCTTTCCGCTGATGTGGGCGAGAACTTTGTGGCCGTTCTCGAGCTCAATGCGGAACATCGCATTGGGCAGCGGCTCGACTACTCGTCCCTCGACCTCGATGGCCCCGTCTTTCTTAGCCATATCCTCCGCGATCCATGTTGTTTGGCGTGCTTATTGCATCTGTTTCCGTTACCGTGGCGCCCGATGGGTTCTTCGCCGGCCGAAACATGAACAATCCGGACCGAATCCGGCACTGGGCACGCAAACAACCGGCACGCATAGCGCACCGTTGATCCATGTTACGGGAAATTGCTCACCAGGCCAAATGCGGTCCCTGGCGGACCCGCCCGCCCGCGAGAATTCGACTTCCGAGACCCCACCTGCCACGACTCGAAGGATGGTGTGCGTGCGTGCCCTGGTACAGCGAGTGACGTCCGCGTCGGTCCGCGTCGACGGCGACGAGGTCGGCCGGATCACTCCCCCGGCCGGCGGCCACGGGCTGCTCGTCCTGGTCGGTGTCACCCATACGGACGACGAGGCGAAGGCGGCTCTGCTCGCGAAGAAGGTGTGGACCATGCGCATCCTGGAGAACGAACAGTCGGCGTCCGACCTCGATGCCCCGGTGCTCGTCGCCAGTCAGTTCACGCTCATGGCGGACACCCGCCGGGGCCGGCGCCCGTCCTGGTCCGCCGCGGCGCCGAGGCCGGTGGCGGAACCACTGGTGGACGAGTTCACCAGCGCCCTGCGCGAGCTGGGCGCGACCGTCGAGACCGGCGTGTTCGGCGAACACATGGAGATCAGCCTCGTCAACGACGGCCCGGTGACGCTGCTGATCGACGTGTAAGCCCGTACCCGAAGTCGGCGGCTACTACGGACGCAGGGTGAGGATGCGCGGCCCGTCCTCGGTGACGGCGACCGTGTGCTCCCAGTGCGCGGCACGGGTGCCGTCGGTGGTGACGACGGTCCAATCGTCCTCGAGGACAACGGTATCCGTGGTGCCGAGGGTCAGCATCGGTTCGATCGCCAGAACGGAGCCAACCACTAGTTGCGGCCCCTTGCCCGGAGCGCCCTCGTTGGCGAGGAACGGTTCCATGTGCATTTCCCGGCCGATGCCGTGACCGCCGTAGCCGTCGACGATGCCGTACTTGCGGTCGTGCGCGACCTCGGCGGCGCGGGTGCCGAGCTCGATGGCGTGGGAGATGTCGGTGAGGCGGTTGCCGGGAAGCATTGCCGCGATCCCCGCCTCCATGGACAGCCGAGTGGCCTCGCTGAGCTGCTGGTCCGCTTCGATGATGTCTCCGACACCGAAAGTCCACGCAGAGTCGCCGTGCCAGCCGTCGAGAATGGCGCCGCAGTCGATGGAGACGAGGTCTCCCTCGGCGAGAATGTCTTCCGCCGAGGGAATCCCGTGCACCACACGATCGTTCACGGACGAACAGATCGATCCACTGAACCCGTGGTAGCCCTTGAACGACGGCACGGCGCCGGCGTCGCGGATCACCGATTCCGCCACTTCGTCGAGTTCGAGCGTGCTCACACCCGGCTTCGCCGCCTCGCGGACCGCCACCAGAGCCGCACCGACGATGGCACCGGCGGCCGCCATCGCGTCGAGCTCGCCGGCGGTCCGGAACGGAACGACCTTGCGCTTACGCCCGAAGCCCATTACTTACCCAGCGCTGCCAGTGCGCGAGCGTTGACCTCGTCGACCTCGCCCAGGGCGTCGACGGTCACCAGCTGGTCCTTGTAGTAGTCCAGCAGCGGCGCGGTCTCCTCGCGGTACACCCGGAGGCGGTTGCGGATGACGTCTTCCTTGTCGTCGGCGCGGCCACGGGCCAGCATCCGCTCGACCACGACGTCCTCGTCGACGATGAAGGACAGCACTGCGTCGAGCTTGGTGTTCAGCTCGGCGAGGATCGCCTCGAGCGCCTGAGCCTGGTCGACGGTCCGGGGGAAGCCGTCCAGGAGGAATCCGTTGGCCGCGTCCGGTTCGCCGACGCGGGCCTTCACCATGTTGTTGGTGATCTCGCTGGGAACCAGGTCGCCGGCGTCCAGGTACTTCTTCGCCTCGAGGCCGAGAGGGGTGGCCTGGCCGATGTTCGCGCGGAACAGATCGCCCGTGGAGATGTGGGGGACGCCGAGCTTCTCGGACAGAATCGCGGCCTGGGTGCCCTTGCCTGCACCGGGAGGACCAAGGAGGACAAGTCTCACTTGAGGAACCCTTCGTAGTTACGTTGCATCAATTGACTTTCGATCTGCTTGACCGTGTCCAGGGCGACGCTGACGAGAATCAGCACAGCCGCACCACCGAAGATGCTGCTGGAGGTCTGGCTTCCGGACAGGAAGAAGTGGGGCAGCACCGCGATCAGGCCGAGGTAGATCGAGCCGGGAACGGTGATGCGGTTGAGCACGTAATTCAGGTAGTCCGCGGTGGGGCGACCCGGGCGGATACCGGGGATGAAGCCGCCGAACTTCTTCATCTCGTCGGCGCGCTCTTCCGGATTGAACGTGATCGCGACGTAGAAGAACACGAAGAAAACGATCAGCGCGAAGTAGATGACGATGTACACCGGGTTGTTCGGATTTACCAGGTACTCGTTGATGATCCGCTGCCACCAACTGGGGTCGGCGGATGACGTGGCACCGGTGAGCTGTGCGATGAGGTTCGGCAGATACAGCAGCGACGACGCGAAGATGACCGGGATGATGCCGGCCTGGTTGACCTTGAGCGGCAGGTACGTCGACGAACCGCCGTACATCTTGCGGCCGACCATGCGCTTGGCGTACTGCACGGGAATGCGCCGCTGCCCCTGTTCGACGAAGACGACGCCGGCGATGATGGCGAGTGCCGCGACGCAGATGATCGCGAAGATCAGTCCCCCGCGGCTGTCCAGGATGGCCTTGCCCTCGGACGGCAGGCGGGACGCGATACCCGAGAAGATCAGCAGCGACATGCCGTTACCGACGCCGCGCTCGGTGATGACCTCACCGAACCACATGACGAGCGCAGCGCCGGCCGTCATCACCAGCACGATGATCACGAGACCGAAGATGCTCTTGTCGGCGATGATCTCTTCCTGGCAGCCCTGCAACAGCTGGCCACGCGAGGCGAGCGCCACGATGCCGGTGGCCTGCAGGATCGCCAGGGCGACCGACAGATAGCGCGTGTACTGCGTCATCTTCGCCTGGCCGGACTGGCCTTCCTTCCGGAGTTCCTCGAACTTCGGGATGACGACCGTCAACAGCTGGACGATGATGCTGGCCGTGATGTACGGCATGATGCCGATCGCGAACACGGACAGCTGGAGCAGTGCGCCGCCGGAGAACAGGTTGATCAGCGAGTAGATACCCGCGGAATCGCCGCCCGACAGCTGATCGACACAGGATCGGACGTTGGCGTAGTCGACGCCCGGCGACGGAATCACGGCGCCGATGCGATAAAGCGCGACGAGACCAAGCGCGATGAGGATCTTCCGCCTCAGGTCCGGGGTCCTGAGGGCCGAGACGAAGGCGGAAAGCAAAGATCCTCCTGGCACGACGGTGGGGAGACGAAGTCGAAAGCAGACTTGTCCGTGAATGAACTCTAGAACTCTAACAGTGGCAACTGAACGCGCAGTTGGGAGACCTGCGGCAGTGCTGCCCGTACAGCCGCAAATGGCCGCAGTACAGCGCGAGGCTGTACTGCGGCCATCTACTGGCTAGCGGTGATAGCTCACAGCTCGGTGGTCGTACCACCGGCAGCAGCGATCTTCTCCTTGGCGGAGCCGGTGAACTTGTCGACCGTCACCTGGACGGCGACAGTCAGATCGCCGTCACCGAGAACCTTGACGAGCTGGTTCTTGCGAACGGCACCCTTCGCAACGAGGTCCTCGACCGTGATCTGTCCACCCTCGGGGAACAGACGGGCGATGTCGCCGACGTTGACGACCTGGTACTCCGTGCGGAACGGGTTGGTGAAGCCCTTGAGCTTGGGCAGACGCATGTGCAGCGGCATCTGTCCACCCTCGAAGGCTGCGGGCACGTTCTTGCGGGCCTTGGTGCCCTTCGTGCCGCGACCGGCGGTCTTGCCGCGCTTGCCGCCTTCACCACGACCGACACGAATCTTGTTGGACTTGGCTCCGGGTGCGGGGCGCAGGTGATGCAATTTGATGGTCATGGTTAGACCTCCTCAACTGTGACGAGGTGGCGCACCACATTGATCAGACCGCGGTTCTGTGCGTTGTCCTCACGAACAACAGTCTGACGAATGCCCTTCAGGCCCAGCGTGCGCAGAGAGTTCTTCTGGTTCTGCTTGGTACCGATGGTGCTCTTGATCTGAGTGACCTTGAGGTCGGCCATTACTTCACGCTCCCAGCCTGTGCGCGTGCACGCAGCATGCCGGCGGGAGCCACGTCTTCGAGGGCGAGACCGCGGCGAGCCGCAACTTCCTCGGGACGCTGCAGGCCCTTGAGCGCAGCAACGGTCGCATGCACGACATTGATGGCGTTGTCGCTACCGAGCGACTTCGACAGGATGTCGTGGATACCGGCGCACTCCAGCACCGCACGCACCGCGCCACCGGCGATCACACCGGTACCTGCGCTGGCCGGACGCAGCATGACGACGCCCGCTGCGGCCTCACCCTGAATCGGGTGCGTGATGGTGCCACCGATCATCGGAACGCGGAAGAAGCTCTTGCGAGCCTCCTCGACACCCTTCTGGATGGCCGCAGGAACTTCCTTGGCCTTGCCGTAGCCGACGCCGACCAGTCCGTTGCCGTCGCCCACGATCACCAGAGCGGTGAAGCTGAAGCGACGACCACCCTTGACGACCTTCGACACGCGGTTGATTGTGACCACGCGCTCGATGTGGTTCGACTTCTCGGCCGACTGTCCGCCGCGACGATCGTCGCGACCGCCACCACGACGGTCGCCGCCGCCGCGGTTGTCCCCCGTATTGGGGCCATTCTGTCCGGCGGGTCCGCTTCCGCCGTCACGCCTCTGACGTCCCGGCATCAGGCTGTCCTTCCGTTCGAAATGATGGTCATCAGAACTTCAACCCGCCTTCGCGAGCTGCGTCCGCCAAGGCCGCGATGCGACCGTGGTAGCCGTGTCCGCCGTGGTCGAAGACCACGGTCTCGACGCCGGCAGCCTTCGCGCGCTCGGCGATCAGCTGACCGACCTTTGCACTGAGGGCCTTCTTGTCGCCGTCCGCGGCCCGCACGTCGGCCTCGGTGGTCGACGCCGCGGCCAGGGTGTGGCCTGCGAGGTCGTCCACGAGCTGGACGTGGATGTGGCGCGAGGACCGGTTGACGACCAAGCGGGGACGCTCGGGCGTGCCGGAGACCTTCTTGCGGAGACGGAAGTGACGACGCACCTTCGACAGGCGACGCTTCGTGGACGCATCCTTGCCGAGCGGAACCCGCTTGGCTTTCTGGTTTGCAGTCTGGCTCATATCACTTACCCGTCTTTCCGACCTTGCGGCGGATCTGCTCACCCTCGTAACGCACGCCCTTGCCCTTGTACGGGTCCGGACGACGGAGACGGCGGATGTTGGCCGAGATCTGCCCGACCTGCTGCTTGTCGATGCCCGACACCGAGAACTTGGTGGGCGACTCGACAGCGAAGGTGATGCCTTCCGGAGCCTCGATCGGGACCGGGTGGCTGTAGCCGAGTGCGAACTCGAGGTCCTTGCCCTTGAGAGCGACGCGGTAACCGACGCCGTGGATCTCCATCTTGGTGGTGTAACCGTCGGTGACACCGGTGATGAGGTTCTGTACCAGGGTGCGAGACAGACCGTGCAGCGCGCGGCTACGACGCTCGTCGTCCGGACGGGTCACGCTGAGCGTGCCGTCGTCGTTCTTCGCAATGGCAATCGGCTCGGAGATCGTCAGGGCCAGCGAGCCCTTGGGGCCCTTGACCGTGACGGCCTGGCCGTCGATCGAGACGTCGACGCCGCCGGGGACGGTGACGGGAATCTTTCCAATACGCGACATTGTGGTGGCCTCCCTTACCAGACGTAGGCGAGGACTTCCCCGCCCACTCCTTGATTGGCCGCCTGGCGATCGGTGAGCAGGCCGGTGGACGTGGAAATGATCGCCACGCCGAGGCCGCCCAGAACCTTGGGCAGGTTGGTGGACTTCGCGTACACACGCAGACCGGGCTTGGAGACGCGGCGCACGCCGGCAAGGCTGCGCTCACGGCTCGGGCCGTACTTCAGGTCGACGATGAGGGTCTTGCCCACCTCGGCGTCTTCGGTGCGGTAGTCGGCGATGTAACCCTCGCGCTTGAGGATCTCGGCGATGTTCGCCTTGATCTTCGAGTGGGGCAACTTCACCTCATCGTGGTACGCCGTGTTGGCGTTGCGCAGACGCGTCAAGAAGTCTGCGATGGGGTCGGTCATGGTCATGAGGTTGACCTCTACCTTTCTCACAACGGTTCCCTCTGCCGTTTCCGGCGCAGGCCTATCGCGAAGTAGGTCTTACGTTTCCCGGTCCGAGGTTACGAACCGGAAGTCTGTGGGTGACGCCGCCGCCGAGGAGGCAGGCAGCGTCACCGGCTCACCAGGAGCTCTTGTGAACGCCGGGCAGCTCGCCGGCGTGCGCCATCTCACGGACGCAGATTCGGCACAGGCCGAACTTGCGGAACACCGAGTGCGGACGGCCGCAGCGCTGGCAGCGGGTGTAGGCGCGCACCGCGAACTTGGGCTTCTTGTTGGCCTTGTTGACCAATGCCTTCTTAGCCATTAGCTCAGTTCTCCTTGAACGGGAAGCCGAGGTGCTTCAGCAGGGCACGGCCTTCTTCGTTGTTGGTCGCGGTGGTCACCACGGTGATGTCCATGCCGCGCGGGCGGTCGATCTTGTCCACGTCGATCTCGTGGAACATCGACTGCTCGTTCAGGCCGAACGTGTAGTTGCCGTTGCCGTCGAACTGGTTGCCCGACAGCCCGCGGAAGTCCCTGATGCGGGGAAGCGCGACGGACACGAGACGGTCCAGGAACTCCCACATGCGGTCGCCACGCAGCGTGACGCGGGCACCGATCGGCATTCCCTCGCGAAGCTTGAACTGCGCGATGGACTTGCGTGCCTTGCGGATCTCGGGCTTCTGACCGGTGATCAGAGCGAGATCGTTGACGGCACCGTTGATCAGCTTGGCGTCGCGCGCGGCGTCGCCGACACCCATGTTGACGACGACCTTGACGACGCCGGGGATCTGCATCACGTTGGCGTAGTCGAACTCGG
Source organism: Rhodococcus sp. NPDC059968 (assembly GCF_042738615.1). Classification (NCBI taxonomy): domain Bacteria; kingdom Bacillati; phylum Actinomycetota; class Actinomycetes; order Mycobacteriales; family Nocardiaceae; genus Rhodococcus; species Rhodococcus sp. NPDC059968. The sequence continues at coordinate 80,450 of NZ_JBHWUE010000041.1, read as the reverse complement.
TGTTCAGCGCAGCCTTGATCTCCTCGCGGTAGCGAGTCTTCAGGCGCGGCTGGATCTTGTTCTCAGTGGAGGTCATGTCAGATGTCCTTCCCGTTCTTCCGGGAAATCCGAACGCGCTTGCCGGACTCTTCGTCGGTCCGGTAGCCCACGCGAGTGGGGTTGCCGTCCGAGTCGACGACCGCGACGTTGGAAACGTGGATCGGGGCTTCCTGCGTGACGATGCCGCCGGAGGAAGCTCCGCGCTCGTTCGCGGAAACCGCGGTGTGCTTCTTGATGCGGTTCACGCCTTCGACGAGGACCTTGTTGGTCGCGGGGTAGGCCTGGATGACCTTGCCCTTCGCGCCCTTGTCCTTGCCGGCGATGACCAGCACGGTGTCACCCTTGTGCACCTTCATCACAGCACCTCCGGGGCGAGCGAGACGATCTTCATGAACTTCTTCTCACGCAGCTCACGGCCGACGGGGCCGAAGATGCGGGTGCCACGGGGATCGTTGTCCGGCTTGATGAGGACGGCGGCGTTCTCGTCGAACTTGATGTACGACCCGTCCGGACGGCGACGTTCCTTGGTGGTACGGACGATGACGGCCTTGACGACCTCGCCCTTCTTGATGTTTCCACCCGGGATGGCGTCCTTGACGGTGGCGACGATGATGTCACCGATCCCGGCGTAGCGGCGAGACGAACCACCGAGAACGCGGATGCAGAGAATCTCCTTGGCACCCGTGTTGTCGGCGACGCGCAGCCGCGACTCCTGCTGAATCACTTACTTCTCCTTGACCTGGACTGTTGCACGGCAGATTTCCGACCCGACGTGCGCGGTCTGTACCCGTGCCCTGCGAGAGGGGCCGCCCGGGTGGGCGGCACAACGGTGGGGTTGCCGTGCGTCTGCCGCAAGGCAACCCCACCATCGTACTGGATACATTATTCGGATTCTTACTTGGCCTTCTCGAGGACCTCGACGAGACGCCAGTGCTTGGTCGCGGACAGCGGACGGGTCTCCATCAGCTGCACGCGGTCACCGATGCCTGCGACGCCGTTCTCGTCGTGCGCCTTCACCTTGCTGGTGCGCCGGATGATCTTGCCGTAGAGCGGGTGCTTGACCCGGTCCTCGAGCTCGACCACGATCGTCTTCTCCATTTTGTCGGAGACGACGTATCCGGTGCGGACCTTGCGGCTGCCGCGCTCTTCAGTGCTCACTGCTTTTTCCTCACTCATGCCGCGTCACCTGCGTCCGGACCAACGGCCAGCCCGAGCTCACGCTCACGCAGAACGGTGTAGATACGCGCGATCTCGTGACGAACGGTACGAAGTCGACGGTTGTTGTCCATCTGACCCGTGGCCATCTGGAAACGAAGGTTGAACAGCTCTTCCTTCGACTCACGAAGCCGGGTGACCAGCTCTTCTTCGGTGAGCTCGCGGAGCTCTGCGGCTGGGGTTCCAGTAGCCATCAGAACTGCTCCTCCCTTGTCACGATCCGGCACTTGCACGGGAGCTTGTGCATCGCGCGGCGCAGGGCCTCGCGAGCGATCTCCTCATTGGGGTAGCTCATCTCGAACATCACGCGACCGGGCTTGACGTTCGCGATCCACCACTCGGGCGAACCCTTACCGGAACCCATGCGGGTTTCGGCCGGCTTCTTGGTGAGGGGGCGATCCGGGAAGATGTTGATCCAGATCTTGCCGCCACGCTTGATGTGCCGGGTCATGGCGATACGAGCGGACTCGATCTGCCGGTTGGTGATGTAGGCCGGCTCGAGAGCCTGGATACCGTAGTCACCGAAGGTCACCTGGGTTCCACCCTTGGCGGCACCCGAACGGCTCGGATGGTGCTGCTTGCGGTGCTTGACCCGCCGTGGGATCAACATGCGTCAGCCCTCCTTCTGTTCAGTCGTAGCGGGTGCATCGGCGGTGGCGGTCGCTGCGCGGCCGGCCTCGGTGCTGGTCGCGGTGGTGCCGGTGGCACCGGAACGACGGGGACGGCTCGGACGCTCACGGCGCGGGCGGTCGCCTGCGGGAGCAGCCACGTTGGCGGCGAGCTCACGCTTGCCACCGACGATGTCGCCCTTGTAGATCCAGACCTTCACGCCGATGCGGCCGAAGGTGGTCTTGGCCTCGTAGAGGCCGTAGTCGATGTCCGCACGAAGCGTGTGCAGCGGCACACGGCCTTCGCGGTAGAACTCCGACCGGGACATCTCGGCGCCGCCGAGACGACCGGAGCACTGAACGCGGATTCCCTTGACGTTGGGCTGACGCATGGCCGACTGGATGGCCTTACGCATGGCGCGACGGAAGGCGACACGGTTCGAGAGCTGCTCGGCCACACCCTGTGCGACGAGCTGGGCCTCGGCCTCGGCGTTCTTGACCTCGAGGATGTTCAGCTGGACCTGCTTGCCGGTCAGCTTCTCGAGCTCGGAACGGATGCGATCGGCTTCGGCGCCGCGGCGGCCGATGACGATGCCCGGGCGAGCGGTGTGGATGTCCACACGCACACGGTCACGGGTGCGCTCGATCTCGACCTTCGCGATGCCCGCGCGCTCCATGCCGGTGGCGAGGAGCTTACGGATCGCGACGTCTTCCTTGACGTACTCCGCGTACTGCTTGTCTGCGTACCAGCGAGACTTCCAGTCGGTGGTGATGCCGAGGCGGAAGCCGTGCGGGTTGATTTTCTGGCCCACTACTGAGCACTTCCCTTCCGGCGATTACGGGTCGATGTTCCGGTCTTCGGCAGGCTCTCCACGATCACGGTGATGTGACTGGTGCGCTTGCGGATACGGAACGCACGTCCCTGTGCACGCGGCTGGAACCGCTTGAGGGTCGCGCCCTCGTCCACGAACGCCGTGGCAACGACAAGCGTGCTCGGGTCCAGGTCGAGGTTGTTCTCGGCGTTGGCTGCTGCGGAGGCGATCACCTTGGCGACCGGCTCGCTCGCTGCCTGCGGCGCGAACTTCAGGATGTTCAGGGCGTCTTCAACCGAACGCCCGCGGACCAGGTCCACAACACGACGCGCCTTCATCGGCGTGACGCGCACGTGGCGCGCTACTGCCTTGGCGGTCGGGTTGGCGGTTTCGGTGTTGCTCATCGCCTCTTCGCCTTCCGATCATCCTTGATGTGACCCTTGAACGTGCGGGTCGGTGCAAACTCTCCGAGCTTGTGTCCGACCATCGAGTCGGAAACGAACACGGGGACGTGCTTGCGGCCGTCGTGAACCGCAAACGTGTGGCCGATGAAGTCCGGGATGATCGTGGAACGACGGGACCAGGTCTTGATGACCTGCTTGGTTCCCTTTTCGTTCTGCACGTCCACCTTCGCGAGGAGGTGGTCATCGACGAACGGGCCCTTCTTGAGGCTGCGTGGCATCCTTCACTCCCTCCTAGCGCTTGTTCTTGCCGGTACGGCGACGACGGACAATGAGCTTGTCGCTCGCCTTGTTCTTGCGGGTGCGGCCCTCGGGCTTGCCCCACGGGCTGACCGGGTGGCGACCACCGGAGGTCTTACCCTCACCACCACCGTGCGGGTGGTCGACCGGGTTCATCACGACACCACGGACGGTCGGGCGCTTGCCCTTCCAGCGCATACGGCCGGCCTTGCCCCAGTTGATGTTCGACTGTTCGGCGTTGCCGACCTCACCGATCGAGGCGCGGCAGCGAACGTCGACACGACGGATTTCGCCGGACGGCATACGCAGCGTGGCGTAGGTGCCTTCCTTACCGAGCAGCTGGATGCTGGATCCGGCCGAGCGGGCCATCTTGGCGCCGCCACCCGGGCGGAGTTCCACCGCGTGGATGGTGGTACCCGTCGGGATGTTGCGCAGGGGCAGGTTGTTGCCGGGCTTGATGTCGGCGCCTGCGCCGGACTCGACCGGAGCACCCTGAACCAGGCCCTTGGGGGCGATGATGTAGCGCTTCTCGCCGTCCGCGTAGTGCAGGAGGGCGATACGCGCGGTGCGGTTGGGGTCGTACTCGATGTGAGCGACCTTGGCCGGCACGCCGTCCTTGTCGTTGCGACGGAAATCGATCAGCCGGTAGGCGCGCTTGTGTCCGCCACCCTTGTGGCGGGTGGTGATACGACCGTGTGCGTTACGTCCACCGCGTCCGTGGAGCGGGCGAACCAGCGACTTCTCGGGGGTCGACCGAGTGATCTCGGCGAAGTCCGAGACGCTCGAGCCACGACGGCCCGGGGTAGTCGGCTTGTACTTACGGATTGCCATGAGTCTTCTCGTCCTCTATGTCTCGTCAAGTCCCGGGCGCTTTACGCGACCGGTCCTCCGAAGATCTCGATGGGCTTGCTGTCGGCCGAGAGGGTCACGAGCGCGCGCTTGGTGTCCTTGCGCTTGCCGTAACCGAACCGGGTCCGCTTGCGCTTGCCCTGACGGTTGGCGGTGTTGACGCTGGTCACGGTGACGCCGAAGATCTTCTCGACGGCAATCTTGATCTGCGTCTTGTTCGAGTCCGGGTGCACCAGGAAGGTGTAGGTGCCTTCCTCGATCAGTCCGTAGGACTTCTCGGAGATGACCGGGGCGAGCAGGATGTCGCGGGGATCGGCGATGGTGCTCACTTGCCCTCCTCCTTGTTCTCTTCCTGGGCGGTCTCGGCGGGCCCGTGGATGAACGAGTTCAGCGCCTCGACGCTGAACACGACGTCATCGCTGTTGAGCACGTCGTAGGTGTTGAGCTGGTCGGGTGCAATGGGGTGCACGCCGTCCAGGTTCTGCACGCTCTTCCAGGCCGCGATGTCCTCGCGTCCGACGACGAGCAGGACCTTCTTGCGGTCCGAGATCTCGCCGATGAAGGTGCGGGCGGACTTCGTGGACGGAGTCTGACCGGCAACCAGTTCGGTGATCACGTGGATGCGCTCGTTGCGGGCCCGGTCGGAGAGGGCTCCGCGCAGGGCGGCGGCCTTCATCTTCTTGGGGGTCCGCTGGCTGTAGTCGCGCGGCTGCGGGCCGTGGACGGTGCCACCGCCGGCGAACTGCGGTGCACGGGTCGAGCCCTGACGAGCGCGGCCGGTGCCCTTCTGGCGGTACGGCTTCTTGCCACCGCCGCGAACCTCGCCGCGGGTCTTGGTGGAGTGGGTTCCCTGACGTGCAGCAGCGAGCTGCGCGACGACAACCTGGTGGAGAAGCGCGATGTTGGCAGGCGCGTCGAAGATCTCCGCGGGGAGATCGACGGTGCCGTTGGTCTTGCCGCCGGCGACCTTGACGTCCAGCGTCAGCTTGGTCGTCGATGTCTCGGTGCTGGTCATGCTCGTGCACCACCCTTCACTGCACTCTTGACGATCACGAGGCCACCCTTGCGGCCGGGGATCGCACCCTTGATCAGCAGCAGGCCGTTCTCGGCGTCCACCTTGTGAACGGAGAGGTTCTGCGTCGTGATGCGGTCGCTACCCATGCGGCCGGACATGCGCATGCCCTTGAACACGCGGCCCGGAGTGGCGCAACCACCGATGGAACCGGGGCGACGGTGCACGGCCTGCGCACCGTGCGATGCGCCCTGACCGGCGAAGCCGTGGCGCTTCATGGTTCCGGCGAAGCCCTTACCCTTGCTGGTTCCGGTGACGTCGACGTAGGCGCCGTCCTCGAAGACCTCGGCGGTAAGTTCCTGGCCGACCTCGTACTCCGAGGTGTCGGCAACGCGGAGCTCCACAACGTGGCGGCGCGGGGTGACGCCGGCCTTGGCGAACTGGCCGGAAGTCGGCTTGTTCACCTTGCGCGGGTCGATGGCGCCGAACGCGAGCTGCACGGCGCTGTAGCCGTCACGCTCTTCGGTACGAATCTGGGTCACGACGTTCGGTCCGGCCTTCACGACGGTGACCGGAACGACCCGGTTGTTCTCGTCGAAGACCTGGGTCATGCCGAGCTTGGTGCCCAGGATTCCCTTGATCTTGGTATCAGTCATTGTTTTTGTCTCCGCCGCGCTCACTGAATGTTCACGTCGACACTGGCCGGAAGGTCGATGCGCATGAGCGCGTCAACCGTCTTGGGCGTCGGGTCGAGAATGTCGATAAGCCGCTTGTGAGTACGCATCTCGAAGTGCTCGCGCGAGTCCTTGTACTTGTGCGGCGAACGGATGACGCAGTACACGTTCTTTTCGGTCGGCAACGGCACGGGTCCAACGACGCGGGCCCCGGTACGGGTCACCGTCTCGACGATCTTGCGCGCTGACGCGTCGATCGCCTCATGGTCGTAGGCCTTGAGCCTGATGCGGATCTTCTGTCCCGCCACGCTTAGTGTCCTTTTCTTGCCGCGTTTCGTAGTCCCACCCGAGTCGGGCCGAACTACCTCGTCTGCACAGTCCCTTACCTGGGCCGCAACTGTCCGAACGCTAGGCGACCGGGACACACCCGATCCGCTGCCGCTGTTCATCTGTCATGGTTCTCCGGTACACGCGGTCGGGCGTGTCGCCCTCCCACTCATTCTCCGACCCGGAACTTTTCAGCCATTCGGGCCGGGAACGCGCACCGGATGCACTCGAATTCGAGTGCCAGTAGGTACTGCTTCCGTCTTGCATGTGGCCGCGAGCAGGTCATTTGATCTACATCGCGACGTTTCACCCCACCTGTTTCGGGCCGCAAACGATCGCGTCCCAGACAAGGCAACCCGACCAGTATGCCGTACCGGGCGGAAGACTTCAAACCGGGCTCGATACCTCCCGCGCTCGTTCGAACTTACTCTGAAGTAAGATAGGGGGATGACCACCTCGAGTCCCACGTTCGCCGCGTGGCAGAAGCTCCCCGACAACGCGCTCGGACACGCCCTCTTCTCCGTCGGCATGTGTCTGCGCGTCCCCTACTTCGGCTCGGTACTCCCCCGCGTCGTCGAGATGCGGCCGGGCCGTTGCGAAGTCCGCGCACCGAAGTGGTGGGGCGTCCGCAACCACCTGGGCACGTTCCACGCGATCGCGGCGTGCAACCTCGCCGAGGCCGCCATGGGCATGCTGTCCGAGGCGACCGTGCCGTCGACCCATCGGTGGATCCCGAAGTCGATGACGGTGGACTACCTCGCCAAGGCGAACGGAACGCTGCGCGCCGTCGCGGAACTGCCGGAGCTGCCGGATTTCGCCGCGATCACCGAGGGCACCGACGTGGTCGTGCCCGTGCGCATCTTCGACCGACAGGGAGTAGAGGTGGTACACGCCGACATCACGACGTGGGTCACGCCGCGGTAGAACGCGAAAGGCGCATGTCGAAGCTCACATTCGTTCCGGCGTTCGCGCTGGTGACCCGAATTGCCCTGTGGCACTTCCCCGGAGCCGGAACGTCGCGGCACCGCACGACCTTCCGGCCGGACGGGATCGGTTTCCGCCGTGGTCGCCGGGGCCGAAGTGGTACAAACGTCCGGGATTTATCGTGTACCTGTCTTTACGCGTTACAGAAGTTTTGCCCTCCCGTTCCTCGGGCGCGAAGGTGTTCCCCGGTCTGCCTTGATCGCCCTCTTCGCGTGACATACTCGGGACATGCCAGCACCTGACACGGCCGTTCTTGTCGAGGGAATCGAGAAATCCTTCGGTGACGTAGCAGCGTTGCGGGGTGTGAGCTTCGAGGTGCCCCGCGGCACGGTCCTGGGCATCCTGGGCCCCAACGGCGCAGGGAAGACCACCACCGTCAACGTGCTGTCGACTCTGCTGCGACCCGATGCGGGCCGCGCGTTCGTCGCCGGACACGACGTCGTCGAGGAGTCGGCGAACGTCCGCCGCAGCATCATGATGACGGGCCAGTACGCCGCCCTCGACGAGTCGCTGACCGGCCGCGAGAATCTGGTGCTCTTCGGCCGCCTGATGGGCCTGCCCAAGGCGTCAGCGAAATCGCGCGCGCAGGATCTTCTGACCCAGTTCGATCTGCTCGAAGCGGGAGACCGGAAGGTGTCCGGGTATTCCGGCGGTATGCGCCGGCGCGTCGACATCGCCTGTGGCCTGGTAATCCGCCCCGAGGTGGTGTTCCTCGACGAGCCCACCACCGGCCTCGATCCCCGCAGCCGTCAGGGCGTGTGGTCCCTCGTGTCCGCGCTGAAGCAGCAGGGCATCACGATCCTGCTGACCACGCAGTACCTCGAAGAGGCCGACCTGCTGAGCGACAACATCGTCGTCATCGACAAGGGCACCGTGATCGCCGAGGGCACGGCCGACGAACTGAAGGCCCGGACCGGCGGAAGCTACTGCGAGGTCGTCCCGGTGAGTCTCGACGACCTGCCGCGCGTCCGGGAGATCCTCACGAGCCTGTGCCCACCCGGCCGGGTCATCGAAGAAGGCACCGACCGGTTGTCGATTCCCGCCGAACACGGCGCCCAGACCCTCGCCGAGGTTCTGCGCCGCCTCGACCTCGCCGGGGTCACGCTCGCCGACATCGCCCTGCGGCGCCCGTCCCTCGACGACGTCTTCCTCTCCCTCACCGGTCACGTCCGCGTCGACGAGAGCCTGCCGTCGTGACGGCGCCCGCCCAGCTCGGATTCGAGAGTGCCCTCGAGGGCAAGCACCGGCGGCCGCATCCGTCGACCGTCCAGCAGTGGATTGCGCTGTCCCAGCGGAACCTGCACACGATGTGGGTGTTCGGTCAGTTCTTCATCGCGGTGTTCGCTCCACTGATCTTCACGCTCGGTTTCTATCTGCCGCTGCGGCTGGTGATGAAGTTCCAGGGCATCGACTACGCACAGTTCGTCATGCCGATCATCGTCCTGCAGGCCATGGCGTTCACCGCGATCTCGGCGGCGCACCGCGGGGCCACCGAGGCGTCGAACGGCATGAATTCCCGGTTCCAGACAATGCCGGTCGGGGCGGCGGTCCCGCTGGCCTCGCGCATGACCGCCTCCCTCGTGCATTCGACGATCTCACTCGTCGCCGCGATCGGCTACGGATACGCGATCGGCTTCCGGTTCGCCGGCGGATTCGGGCTGACCGCGGCGTTCTGCGGGCTGGCGATGCTGATCGGGTTCACGCTCACGACGGGTGCCGACGCCCTCGGCACCCTGACCCGGAGTCCCGAGGTCACCAGTCAGGCGCTGACGCTCCCCCAGCTGATCCTCGGCATGTTCTCGTCCGGTTTCGTTCCGGTGACGCAGTTCCCGGAGTGGGCGCAGGGCTTCGTGCGGAATCAGCCCATCTCGCAGTTCTCCACGTCCATGCGTGCCATGACGGAAGGCACGATCACGTTCCAGCAGCTGACACCCACGCTGTTGTGGTGCGGAGGGCTGGCGCTGGTCTTCATTCCGTTGTCGATCTGGTCGAATGTGAGGCGCGGATGACCACCGAGTACCGATCCGACACACCGGCGACGGTGACATTCCCCGAGGTGCTCGAACCCCACCCGGAGAATTCCCTCGCCGCGCTCATCTCGCACAGTCTGCTGCAGACCAGACGACTTCTGCTCCGCTGGGCGCGCGACCCGTACACCATGCTGCAGGCGATCGTGTACCCGTCGTTGATGTTGCTGATGTTCTGGGCGGTGCTCGGGATCTCGATCACCAAGGCCACCGGGGTCAACAGCGTCTTCGGGACCGTTCCGATGATCACGCTCGTCGGCGCGATGTTCGGATCCATCGCGGGCGGTCTGTCGCTGAAGAAGGAATGGGCGGACGGGCTCCTGAGCCGGTTCTGGGTGCTGCCCGTCCACCGCGCGTCGGGCCTGCTCAGCCGTCTCATGGCCGAATCCGTGCGGATCATGCTCACCACCGTGCTGATCATCGCCGTCGGTTTCGCCATCGGGTTCCGGTTCGATCAGGGCATTCTCGCCGGTATCGCATTGATGCTCCTGCCGCTGCTGTTCGGGGTGAGTTTCGCGACGATGGTGACCGCCCTCGCCGTCAACGCGGCGAAGGCGCCGCTCGTCGAACTCCTCTCCCTGCTGTGCACTCTCCTGCTGTTCTTCAACTCGGGATTCGTACCCACCGGCGCCTACCCCACCTGGCTTCAGCCGTTCGTGGAGAACCAGCCGATGTCGTGCGCGATCGACGCGATGAAGGGACTGTCGATGGGCGGACCCGTCGCGGAACCACTGCTCAAGACCGTCGCGTGGTCGCTCGCCGGGCTGCTGATCTTCACCTACCCGGCGGTGCGCGGCTATCGCCGGGCCGCGGGCAACCCGGCATAGAACTGCTCCTAGCGCGGGGTGTGCCCTGTCAGTGGGGGCTCGATCACCAGCGGATCGTCCGCGGCCGGGGGTCCATAGACGCCGCCGTTCCTCGTCGCGTTCTCCTGACCCAGGTCGTCCGGACGTGGAACGTTCACGGCGCCCCGCTGCTCCAGGTACTGCTGCGACTGACACGTCCAGTCCAGGGCGGGCTGACTCGGTTCCGCGTCGGTCACCAGACGGCGCGGGGCGTCGTACACGCACATCGGCCCCTGCGTTCCGACCAGGAGAAGGTCGGCGAGTCCACCCTTCTCGATCGACGCGATCTTCGGCAGCGCGCCGGGCATGATCGTCAGGCCGTAGTCGAGGGAGGGTGTGCGGTCACCGACGATCCTGGTGGGGAGAACCAGATTTGCCATCAAGGCGCTCAGTGAGTCCTGATTTCCCGATAGCAACGAGTCCAGGCTCGCCATCGTCTGGGGCGAGCGCCCGAGCAGGTCGACGAGCGCGGAGTCGTGGGCCCGCAATTGCTCGAGGACGCTTCGGGCGGTACTCGCCGATTCCGGCAGAGCGGCGGTGAGGCCGTCCGCCGCGTCCAGGAGCGGCATGCCCTCGTTCACGATGGTCGACAGTGCGTCGGTGCGGGTTTCGAGTGTCCGGGCGATCTCGGCGGAACCGTCGAGCAGGTTCTGCAGGTCGGGTCCCGTGCCCCCGAAGGCGGTGCCGAACGTGTCGGCCAGCGAGGACAGTGCGGTGACGTCCATCGAGTTCACGAGGTCCGTGGTCTCGACGAGGGTCGCGTCGAGCGATCGCGGGATTCCCTCCTCCGGAACCTCGACGACGCCTCCGTCCGCGAGGTACGGCGGGTCCGCGCCGTCGGGCATGATGTCGAGCGCCTGGATGCCGATCGCGTTCTCGGTGGTGATCTTCGCGGTCGAACCGGCCGGCACCTGCGTACCGGGATGCAGTTCGATGCCGAGGACGACGCCCGTCCCTTCGGGGTTCACGTCGACGGAGCTGATCGTGCCCACTCCGACGCCGCGATAATTGACGGACGCTCCCTGGGCGAGGCCGGCGGCGTGGTCGAGCCGGGCACTCAGGTGAATGGGACTTCCGAACGTGTCCGGGCCGGTGACGTACCGCAGCCCGAACAACATCGCGGCGATCGAGATCACGAGGAACAGGACCAGCTGCGCCACGACGTGACGTGTCATCATCGGACGCCTCCGCCGAGTACCTCGGGCAGTGTGCGGGCTTCCGGCACCTCGAGCGGAGCCGATCCGGTGAGCAGCTTGGCGATGACCGCGGTGACGTCGAACGTTCCGTCGAACGTCGTGTAATCGCCGGGTGTGGCCGCGGCGAATCCACCGAGGAACGTCGCCACCGAATTCAATGTCGGCGCGAGTTGTGACTCGAACCCGTCGAGTGCCGTGAGCACGGCCCCCGCGTCGCTGATCTCGGCCGACAATTCGGATCCGGCGCTGCCGAGGACGTGTTGCGCCTCGCGGCTGAGACGGGACGCCTCTCCCATCAGCGCGATGATCTGATCTCGTTGCGACACCAGGAGATCCACCGCCGGCGCCAGGCCGGTCATCGCCCGGTCGAGGATCGGTTGCCCGGCAGCGAGTTCCGCCGCGAAGGCATTGGACGCCGCCATCGCCCGGTCGAGTTCGTCCCGATGGTCGTCGACGACCCCCAGCGAGTCGTTCAGCATGTCCACCAGTTCCCGGACCTTGTCCGAGCGGCCCGTGAAGGCGACGGTCAATTCGTTCATGATGGCGTGCATCTGATCGATGCCGCTGCCGTTCAGCACGGTGGCCAGCGCCGCCAGCCCACTCTCGATGTCGGGACCGCGCGAGGTCCGGTCCAGTGGAATGGTGTCGCCCTCGCTCATCGGCACGCCCGTCGCGTCCCCGACGTCGAGTCGGACGAAGGGATTGCCGAGGGCGGTGGGCAATTCGATCCGGGCGGTCGCATCCCGCGGTATCGGGACGTCGTCGCGGATCCGCATCTCGATGTGAGCGGTGAAGTCCCGGGTCGACACGTCCGAGACGCGGCCCACCACTTCCTGACCCACTCGGACCTCGGCGCCCGGGACGACGCGATCGACTCCGTCGAACTGCGCAGAGATCTGATACGACGGACCGTCCGGCGAACGGCCCACCGACAGTTCCTGCAGGCTCAGCGAACACCCTGCGACCGGCAGCGCGACACCGACGATCAGCGCCGCCGTCAGCGACTTCGTTCTCGTCCGGATCGTCATCGTCCTCCGACCATGAGTTCGCGCAGCCCGAACGGGTCGGACATGCTGGGCGGAAACTGAATCGGGTTGGTGATTCCCGCTCCGCGGCAGAGGATCGGATCGACTACCGCGCAGAGCGGGGACGTCGGCTCGGCCTGCGCCAGGTTCGTGGAGATGTTCAGCCGGATACGGGCACGCTGGTCCGGGGTGACCGCACGCTGGATGTTGTCGATCAGCAAGGGCACCAGATCCATGATCTCGGCGAGGTCGGTGTCGTGCCTCTGCAGCACTTCGCTCACTCCCGCGAGGTTGTCGATGCCGGCGGCGACGTCGCCGCCCCGGGCGGACACGAGTTGGTCGATCTGGTTCAGGAGCGCGGACAACTGGTTCACCGTGTCGCCGATCGCGAACTGCTGGCCGGCGAACTCGTCCCCGATCGCGGTGAGCGAACCGGCGAGTGAATCGACCTGCGCCTGACGCGACGAGATCGTGTTCACGAGCACCTCGAGGTTGTCGACAAGCGCGCCGACGTCCGCGCTGTTGCCTGCGATCACCGAACTCGCCTGCGACAGTGTGCGGATGGCGTCGTTCATCGCGGGACCGAGGCCGTCCGTGGACGCGGCGGCAGCGGAGATCGCGGCGCCGGCGTCGCCTCCGTCCGGGCCGAGCGCCTTGACGACGGTGTCGACGCTGTCCATCAGCTGGTCCCAGGTGATGGGCGAATGACTACGTTCGGGTGGAATGGTCTGCCCACTCTCGAACACCGGGCCGCCGGTGTACGCGGGACCGAGTTCGACGAAGCGCTCACCGATCGCGGACGTCACCAGCACGTACGCGTTCACGCCCGCGGGGAGCACGACGTCCGACGCGACGGACATCGTGAGCATCACGGTCGCGCCCCTCGGCTCGACCGCCTCGACGGTGCCGACCGGGACCCCGAGCACCGAGACCTTGGTGCCGGGGAACACGCCGTTGACGTAGGCGAATTCGGAATGCACAACGGTGGACGACGTGCGGAAGATCAGCAGCCAGCCGGCCACGACGATCGCCACCACGAGGGCGAGCACGCCACCGATCCCGGCGGCCCTGCGCGCGACGCCCGCGTTCACGAGCACCCCGTGATCAGCCCGACGACGCAGAGCAGGTTGTCGGCGATGACGGCCGACGGCGCCGAGACATCAGCCCAGTCGCCGGTCCCGGTCGCGTTCACGAGTGCCCTCGCGGCCGGCGCACCCGTGGTCAGGAGCGCGTCGAGGTTCGCGAGGTTGGCATGCAGCCGGTCCGTCACCTGTCTCGCGTTGGCGAGCAGTGAATCCAGCTCGGCGGTGTTCTCGCCCAGGAACTGGGATGCCTGTGCGACGAGCGCCTGGAGATCGTCGACCATCTGGCGGATGGCCGCACGGCGGGTGGCGAGCGTGTTCATCACGACGTCCGCGTTACCGAGCAGGGTGGCGAGCTGATCCTGCTGACCGACCAGCACGTCCGTGAGTGTCCGCGAGCTGTCGAGCAGTTGCGTGACCTGATCGGCGTTCTTCGCCAGGATCGCGGACGCCGCACTCACACCCGCCAGTGCCTCCCGGTTCAGGTTCGCGTCCTGCGGCAACGTGTCCGTCACGACAGCGAGCATCTTCTGCAGTCCCCCGAGGTCGAGTTCGTCCGCCGTCTCGATCGCGGACGACCCGATGTCGTCGAGCGAGTACGGAACGCTGGTGCGGCGGAGTGGGATCACCCCGTCGTCCCCCAGATCTCCCGGCCCCGACGGCGCGACGTCCAGATATCGCTTGCCCAGGATGGTCGACAGCTTCACTCCCGCGGACGTCGTCGATCCGAGGTGACGCTCACCGTCGAGCCGGAAGTGCACGACCACGTGATCGCCTGCCAGGTCCACTGCGGTCACCCGGCCGGCGGGGACGCCCGCCACGTACACGTAGTCCGAATCGGTCAGGCCCGCAGCGTTCGCGAGTTCGGCCGTGTAGCCGTCCGTCCGGACGGCGAAGCTCACCCGCGGGATCACCAGAACAAGCGCGAGCGCCAGCGTTGCCGCGAGAACTCCTGCGATCCCGACGATCAGCGGGTTGACCGGCCGCACTCGCTGATTTCCGGCCAGCGAGTCCCAGACGTCGCGCACCTTCTCGCTGACACTCATTGGCAGTACCTCGAATGCAGGTCGGGACCGAGGACGCCTTCGCGACCGTCGACGTTGACGATGAAGGTGCACAGGTAGATGTTGAGCCACGAGCCGTACGAGCCCGAGCGGTCGACGGACGAGAAGAATTCCGGCATGGCCACCATCAGGTGATCGAATTCCGGGTTGGCGCCCAGCATTGCCCCCGTCAGTGACTGGAGCTGTTCTACGGTGCGGCTGAGCTCCGGGACGCGGCCGTCCACCATCTGCAGCGCCGACCGGCTCACCGCCGCACTCTGATCGAGGGTGTCCATGAGAACCTCGTTGTTCTCGGCGAGCATTCCGGTGAATTGGGTGAGGCGCTCGACGAGGTGGGACAGCTCGGGACCCCGCGCCGCCGCCGTTCCCACCACCACCTCGAGGTTTCGGATGAGATCGCCGATCAGCTGATCGTGATTCGCCAGGTTGCCGGTGACGTCCGCCACCCTGCGCAGCAGAGTTTCCATGCTCGTTTTCCTGCCGTCGAACACGGCGACAACTTCGGTGGCGAGTGCGTTGACCTGTTTCGGGTCGATGGCGTCGAACAGTGGCTTGAATCCGTTGAAGAGACTGGTGAGATCGAGTGCGGGGGACGTTCGGTCGAGCGGAATCGTGTCGCCATCCCCAAGCGTGCCCTCGCCCGACGGCCCGGCCGCGAGATCGAGATACCGGACCCCGAGCAGGTCGCCGTATCGGATGGCGACGGTGGTGTCGGCGGGAAGTTCCTGATCGCGCTGCACCTCGAAGTCCACCAGGGCGGTGGCACTCCCGGCGTCGCCATCGACGATGTCGATCGAATCGACACGTCCCACCCGCACACCGGCAATGGTGACGTCGCTGCCGGGGGTGACGCCCTGGGCGTCGGTGAACAACGCCTTGTACGTGACGGTCTGCCCCTCGACCGGCACCCGCAGAGTGTTCACCACGAGCACTGCCGAGAGGATGCCGAGGACTGCGAAGACCACCAGTTTGATTGCCGAGTTCCGGACGCTCATCCTCCGCCACCTCCCCCGCAGTTCGGTCCCTCCATGCCGGGATACTGCGGGCAGTCGGCCGACGTGTAGGGCCGCGGATTGGACAGGTCCGCGGCGACGCGGACCGCGAACTTGCCGGTGGAGAAGACGGCGGCGCCGGCCTCGCCGAACGGGCCTGCCTCGTCGAGGGTGGCCCGCAGCAGATCGGACTTGCCGGCCAGGGTGCCCAGGGTCGGCGAGACGTTCAGGGCCACCGCGATCATGTTGTCCGCGTTCTGTTCCAGGACGTCGCCGGAGTTCCTCGACACGACGAGCGAGGCGGCGAGGAAACCGGTGAAGCTGTCGGTGTTCTCGACGAGGGTGTTCGACAGAGACACCGCGGCGTCCAAGGTGGCGAGGACGTCCGGTGCGGCCGCGGCCAGTTGCTCACTGATCCGGGCGATCTGCGGCGCCCGCTCCGCGACCGAATCCACGAGTGGCGCGGTCGACGTCGCGACCGTGTGGAGGCTGTCGATGGTGTGCCCCAGCTGCTCGCCGCGGCCGCGCAGCGCGTCGGCGACGGCGCTGAGTGCGGCCTGCATCTGCTCGGGCTTCACCCGCGACAGCATGTCGTAGACCTTCGAGTACAGGTCGTACATCTGGACGGTCTCGGACGAGGTGTCGGGTTGCAGCCGCGCGCCGGCCTCGAGTCGGGCGCCGCCGGTTCCGGCGGTCGACACCAGCTCGACGGTCTGGTCGCCGAACAGCGTGCGGGGCACGACCCGCACCTGGACAGATGCCGGGATGTGACGCATCTGTTCCGGGCGGAGACTGATGTCCATGCCGGTCTCGTTCATTCCAGGGTCGACACTCGACACGGTTCCGACGGTCGCCCCCCTGTAGGACACCGTGGTGTGCGACTTCACTGCACCGGCGTCGGCCGGAAGCGACGCTGTCACCACCGGATCGGTGACGATCGCACCGGTGCCGAAACCGACCAGCAATGCCGATCCCAGGATCAGGACCGCCACTCCGATCACCCCCCGCACGGCGAGTGCGCCGTTGCCCGGACCACCCGGCCGGCCGCGCATCACGGCAACCCCAGGGCGGGAGCGGACGGGACGAGACCCCACAGCGAGAGCGTCAGCAGCAGATCGACGATGCCGATGGCGAGGATGCTGGTCCGCAACGCGCGTCCGGCCGCCCGGCCGACGCCCTCGGGCCCGCCGTACGCGTGGTACCCGTACGAGCAGTGGACGAGCGCGATGATCGTCGCGAACACAACGGCTTTGACGAACGAGTACACGACGTCGGTGGGGGTGAGCATGAGATGGAAGTAGTAGTCGTAGGTTCCGGCCGACTGCCCGCTGAACGTGACGATCACGAGCCGCGAAGCCAGGTACGACGACAGCAGGCCGACGACGTACAAGGGGACCACACAGATCAGGCACGAGACGAGCCGGGTGCTCGCGAGGAACGGCAGCGACCGGATCGCCATCGCATCCAGCGCACTGATCTCCTCCGAGATGCGCATGGCGCCGAGCTGGGCGGTGAACCCGGTTCCGACCTTCGCCGCGAGCGCGATGCTCGCGATCACGGGCGCCAGTTCGCGGGTGTTGAGGATCGCCGACAGAAGTCCGGACAGGGATCCCATGCCGAGCAGGTCCAGTCCGCGCAACCCCTCGATGCCCACCTGCGTCGCGGCGACGGCGGACATCGCGAAGACGACACCGATCGCGCCGCCACCGGCGAGCAGCGTGGCACCGCCGAAACTGATGTCGCCGATCTGACGCATGATGTGCCGCCAGTACTTCACGACCGCGAGGGGAACTCCGGCGATCACGCTGCCGTAGAACGTGAATTCCCGGCCCAGCCCCGTCATCAGGTCGAGGGGCTGGCGGGCCCGGGCCCGCACCCAGTGCACGGCGGGCCATCTGATGCTCACGACCATCAGTAACCACCTACCGGGACGACGAGAACGGAATAGAGCTGACTGAGCACGGTGTTGACGATGAAGACCAGAATGAAGGCCAGGACCACGGCCTCGTTGACGGCGTCGGCGACACCGCTGGGCCCGCCCTTGGCGTGCAGCCCCTTGAAACTGGCGACGAGCGCCGACGTCACCGCGAACGCCATCGATTTGACGAGGGCGACCACGAAATCCGACAACCGCGTGTACTGGGACAGCGCGGTGAGAAAGCTTCCCGCCGAACTGTTCTGGACGATCACCTGGAAGAGGAAACAGGCCGACACTCCGACGGCGGTGACCATCGCGCAGAGTGCGACGCCGACAAGCACCGCCGCGAGCACTCGCGGGACCACGAGCCGCTCGATCACGTTGAGCCCGAGGACCTCCATGGCCTCGACCTCTTCGCGGATCGTCCGCGAACCGAGGTCGGCGCAGATCGCGGACCCTCCGACCCCGGCCAGCATCAGCGCGCAGACCAGGGCGGACGCCTGCCCGACGATCACGAACCCCACGACCGCCCCGGTATACCCCTCGGCGCCGAGCTGACCGGCGAGGCTACCGATCGTGACGGCGATGAGGACTCCGATGGGGATCATCAACAGCAACGCGGGCGCCGACGTGACCGACGCGATCCGCCAGGCCTGGTCCAGCAGTTCGCGCCAGGCCAGCTTGCGCCGCACCAGAACTCGCACCGCGGCCACCGTAGTCGCGATCGAGAATCCGATGAGTGCGCCGACTTCGTTGGCGAAGTGACTCACGGGCCCTTTGGCGGGTGGCAACTCGAATGTCACGCGGTCCTCCCCCGGTGCCGGTCACCGCCGAGCGGCGACCGGCAACGAGATGTTCGAAACGGGGTCAGACGACCGCGACGCCGGTTGCGCCGTAGGCCTTTCGGAGCTCGCCTTTGACGACCTTGCCACTGGCGTTCCGGGGCAGTGCGTCGACGATCACGACGTCTTTCGGATGCTTGTATCGGGCAAGCTTGTCGTCGAGCCACGCCGCGAGTTCGTCGACGGTGAGGTCGGATCCATCGTCGTCGAGTGCGACGACGGCGACGGGCACCTCGGTCCACTTGGGATCGGGCCGGCCGACGACGGCGGCCTCCCGGATCCGCGGATGTCCGAACAGGACGTTCTCCACCTCGGCGCAGTAGATGTTCTCGCCACCGGAGATGATCATGTCCTTCTTCCTGTCGACGACGTAGACGAAACCTTCGTCGTCCTGCCGCACCAGATCTCCGGAGTGGAACCACCCACCGGCGAACGCGTCCGCCGTGGCGGCCGGATTCTGCCAGTACTCGAGCATCATCGTCGGTCCGCGGTAGACGATTTCACCGACGGTCCCGGGTGCGACGTCGTTCATGTCGTCGTCGACGACGCGCGTCTGGATCGTCGGGATCGGTTTGCCCACCGAGCCCAGCTTGCGGATCGCGTCGTCCCCGTCGAGGACGCAGGTGATGGGCGACATCTCGGTCTGCCCGAACACCGCGACGATGAGGGCCCGCGGGAACGTGTCCGCCATGGCGCGCAGCACCGTATCCGATGCGGGTGCCGCCCCCCAGCTGATGACGCGAAGGGCGAGATCGCGACCCCGGACGGTCGGGTCGGCACAGACGGCCTGCCACTGCACCGGCACGAGGAACACCGTCGTGATCCGCTCCTGCTCCCACACGTCGAGCATCTCGGTGGGGTTGAACGCCTTGAGCGGGTGAATCACCGTGGTACCGCCGAGCATCAGCATCGGGGCGACCGAACCGAGCGCGGCCACGTGGAACACGGGAGACGCGAGGAACCCGATGTCGTCACCGCTGTCGTAGCGCATCGCGCGGATACAGGTGATGGACTGTCCGACCATGTTCGAGTGCGACAGCACCGCCCCCTTCGGCGCACCCGTCGTTCCGGACGTGTAGAGAATCAGGGACGGTGTGTCCTCCGGCAGATCGACGGGTGCATGGGCCGGGCCGGCCTCCGACACGAGTTCTTCGTAACCGAGCACGTCGGCTCCGGTGTCGGCGCCGATGTTCACGACCAGGCTCAGTTCGGGAACGTCCTGACGCACCGCGGCGACCAGCGGCGCGAGCGCAGGCTCGGTGAACACCGAACGAGCCCCCGAGTCACGGGCGATGAACGCGACCTCGGGCGGGGTGAGCCGGAAGTTGACGGGGACCGCGATGGCACCGAGGGCATTGATCGCGAGCACCGCTTCGAAGAACTCGGTGCGGTTGAGGGTGAGCAGCAGAACACGGTCGCCGAAGTTCACACCGCGCCGGGACAGTGCGCCGGCCAGCGCCTCCGATCGGTCGTGCAATTCGCGCCAGGTCGTACTGTGGCCGAGAAAGCGGAACGCGGCCTGGTCGGGCTTCATCTCCGCGTGTGACGCAACCCAGTTGTTCCAGTGGTTGCGGCGGGATTGCAGTGGCTGCTCCAGCAGCTCGCTACGTGACGACATGTGGTGGTGGTCCCTTCGCTGTACTCGTGCCCGGCGCCCGTGTGCCAGTTCGGACCCGCACCGAGCTGTGACGAGTATTACAGATCTCGACGTCTATCGGAACAGTCTTGTTAACCGCAATTCGCATCAGCTCCGGAAGTTCGGAGCGCGTTTCGCGAGCATCGCGGTGATCCCTTCGACGAAGTCGGGGCCCTGCAGCAGTTCCGCCTGGCCCGCCTTCTCGCGGTCGAGTGAGGCGTCCAGAGCTGTCAGTGTCGCTGCGGTGAGTGCCCGCTTGGTGAGTTCGATGGCCCGCCTCGGACCACGAGCCAGCCGGGCCGCCACGGAATCGACGTGCGCGGCGAGTTCGTCCGGAGGGAGGACACCCGCGATCAGGCCCTCCCGCTCCGCCTCCGCGGCGGGCAGGCGCTCGCCGAGGAGAGCCATCCGGGTGGCCCGTGCCCGGCCGATGGACGCTGCGATCAGCGCGCTGGAACCGCCGTCGGGCATCAACCCGATGCTGACGAACGCGAGGAGTAGATAGGCATTCTCGGAGGCGTACGTCAGATCGGCGGCGAGAGCGATGGACGCCCCGACCCCCGCGGCCGCCCCGTTCACCTGCGCGATGACCGGAACCGGCAACTCGACGATGGCGCGAACCACCCGGTTGGCGGAGTCCATCACCACCTCTGCGGGCGCTTCCCGGCCTCCGGCCGCGGCGGCCGCCGCGAGGTCCGCTCCCGTGCTGAACGCCTTGCCCGCCCCCGCGATGACCACGACACGAACGGACGAGTCCGCGGCAGCTGCGGTGAGCACGTCGCCCAGCGCCGACATGTGTGCCAGGTCGAGGGCATTCATCCGGTCGGGCCGGTCGATCGTGATCCGGAGTGTCCCGGCCTCGTTGACGACGCGCAGCCCGTCGACCGCCGGGGCGGTCACGACACCGCTCCGATGCGCGAGTCGACCGTGCGTACGAGCCGTCCGGTGATGATCGATTCCGCCTCCGCGACCATCCGGGTCACGAGTTCGCGCACGGTCGGGATGTCGTCGATCAGGCCCTGGCTCTGTCCCGCGGTCCAGATACCGGCGTCGAGATCGCCCATTTCGAACACCGTGCGTCCCCGGGCTCCGGCGACGAGATGCTGGATGTCGGCGAATTCGCATCCACGGGACTCGATGTCGACCACCTCGGCGCTGACCGCGTTGGTCGCGACGCGGGCGGTGTTGCGAAGGGACCGGAAGATGAGTTCGGTGTTGGCGACGATCTGTTCCTTGACGGCGTGTGCCACCGGGGATTCGACCGTGCACATGAATCGGGTGCCCATGTTCACGCCGTCGGCGCCGAGTGCGAGCGCTGCGACGAGACCGCGCGCGTCCGCGATACCGCCGGACGCGATCACGGGGACCGTGAGCTTTCCGGTGGCGGCCGGGATCAGGATCAGGCCCGCGACGTCGTCCTCACCGGGGTGGCCTGCGCATTCGAAGCCGTCGATGCTGACCGCGTCGACGCCCACCCGTTCCGCCTTCACCGCATGCCGCACGCTCGTGCATTTGTGGATCACTTTGATCCCCGCGTCCTTCAGGTGCGGGAGGTGGTCCACCGGACTGGAGCCGGCGGTCTCGACGATGCCGATTCCGGAATCGATGATCGCCTGGCGGTACTCCGCGTACGGCGGCGGGTTGATCGACGGGAGGATGGTGAGATTCACGCCGAACGGCTTGTCGGTGAGCTCCCGGGTGCGGGCGATCTCCGCGACGAGATCTTCGGGTGTCGGCTGGGTGAGCGCGGTGAGAAATCCGAGCGCCCCCGAATTCGCGACGGCCGCTACGAGTTCGGCTCGGCCGACCCACATCATGCCGCCCTGGACGATCGGGTGCTCGACACCGAACGCCTCGGTGAATTTCGTCCTCATGTCAGTTCACCCCGTCGAACGTGCCGCCTGCGGCGGCCTTGTCCAGCAGCAGTCGCGGCGGGAGGAATCGGTCGCCGGAACCGACATCGCCTCGTCCACGAGGGATTCTGATCACGTCGAAGATCAACGTCTGCCCGCCCTGCCGGGTTGCACTCATGATCCAGCTACCTCCGATGGTTCGAAATGTGACATCCAGGAGCGCACGACCGTCGAGAGACCGCGGCCACATGCGAATTACGGTTAACTTATTGTGTGCGTTCCTGACGTGTCAATCCCCCCATGACACATCCGTAGCCAGATTCACCGGCATTTTCCAAGAATGTGGCGTGATGCTTTCTCCGCACGCGCCCCTCAGCCGACCCGGCGATGCGAAAGTCTCGGTTAAGATGATGGACGGTTAAACTGGCAGATGACTGCCGAATACTGGAGGTGACCGTGGCTCGGACCAGCACGGCGGCCGGTGCCGCCATCGAGCGGCCGATCCGCCGTCGCCCGAAGAATCGCAAGGCTCAGATCGCGAACGTCGCGGCCGAGGCCTTCAGCGAGCGCGGCTACCACGCGGTCGGCGTCGACGAGATCGCTGCCACCATCGGGATCTCGGGTCCCGCCCTCTACCGGCACTACCCCAACAAGTACGCCCTGTTCGTGCACGCCGCCACCACGACTGCCGACGCACTGCAGGCAGCCGCGGACAGCGCACGGGGGGGCGTCGCCGACCTCGAGCCCGGAGACCGACTCGACCATCTGATCTCCGCGCTCGTCGCAATCAGCATCGAGAACCGCAAGGTCGCCGGGCTCTACCGCTGGGAGGGCCGGTACCTTGAGGCCGACGATCGCACGCGCATCCGCGACGTCTTCGTTCACGTCACCCAGTGCGTGGCAGATCCCCTGCGGGAACTGCGCACCGAACTCACACCCGCCGACGCGACGACGCTGGGGGCGTCGACTTTGAGCGTGATGGCGAGCATCAGCGCACATCGCACGACCCTCGCGACGCGCCGACTCGACGCGCTTCTGAAGTCTGCATGTGAATCGATCCTGCGCGCCACACTGCCTCCTGCCGTCCCGACCGAAGGAAGGATCGCAGGCGTAGGTGCGGTACGCGGCCTGGCGGTGACGTCCAAGCGCGAGTTGCTGATCAACGAGGCTGTGAAGATCTTCGACCGGCACGGCTACCACGACTCGAGCATCGAAGAAATCGGCGCCGCGGCCGGCATCAACGCGTCGAGCGTGTACCGCCACTTCCCCAGCAAGGCAGACCTTCTCGCGGCGGTGTTCTATCGCGCGTCCGACCGGCTGGCCGTGGCCACCTCGGCGGCGCTGTCCACCGCCACCGGCCCCGAGGATGCGCTCCGCAAACTCGCGGAGTCCTACCTGGAACTCTCGTTCGGGAACCCGGAGGTGCTGTCGGTGTACTTCGCGGAGATCGGGAACCTCCCGAAGAACGAGCGGACCAGTCTCCGCAACGTGCAGCGCCTGCACGTCGAGGAGTGGGTCCACCTGGTGACCGCCGTGCGCTCCGAACTCTCGGCTCCGGAGGCACGGTTCCTGGTACACGCAGCGCTGGGGCTGGTTCTCGACATCGGCCGACTGGTCCACTTCGACACCCGCGAGGAGTCGCGTGCGCGTCTCCACACCCTGATGACGGCGGTACTGCTGGGCGACTGAGGCCGTGTCTGTGGACGAATCGCCCAGGGACACAGCCGTCATGCCGCCCGTCGACGGGCTCCGCGGTGATTGTCGTTGTCCGCTCCCAGATCACGGGGACGGTAGCCCTCCGGATATCCGGGGTAGCTCCGGTTGCGCCGATCCCGTGCAGCCTTGGACTCCCTGCGGGGCGGCAGGAAGCGCACGAACCTCGCACGGATCCCCAGCGCACGGCGGGACGCGTTCTGCAGCCAGGTCGGGGCGGCGGGAAACCCGAACGCCGACAGCATCATCGGGTCGAGGAGGGCGAAGACCCCCTGCGCGACGAGCGGCCGCAGTGGCGCCGGAAACCAGGAACAGAACAGCTTCAGCGTGTAGGTGCCGACGCGATGATTGTCGTCGGTGTACCGGAAATGCCTCCGCTCGTAGTCGACCTTGAACCGGTAGAAGTCCTCGAAGCTTTCAGGAATGTTCTTGATTCCCATTCGGATTCCCACCTGACGGTAGAAGTGGAAACACGCGAGACGCTCGTTCGGGGTCAGCCGCCGCCACCCGAAGCGGTCGATCCAGTCGATCGGCTCGTAGATGAAGGTGGTCAGAACGTAAAGCATGTCGTCGTTGTCGATGTCGTACTTGCCGTGCATGCGGTTCACGACGCGCAGCGATTCGACGCCGCGCTCGGAGTCGTAGCCGTGTTCGACGAGTTCGGCCATCAGCAGTGCGGTGTCGTCGTACCGTTTCTGCGGCCGTTTCTCGAACTCACCGGTGCGCTGCAGCAGTTCCGAAATGGTGGGGACGCAGTACGTCCGGAACAGCGCGAACTCGAGGGACCGCTGGTAGTCCCATGGAAACTCGTAGCCGGCCGTGATCCTATGGATCTCCTGGTGATCCCGGACCGGGTCGAGTTCCTCGATGCGCCGCTGCCAGCCGTGCCTGCCCCGCGAAACCCCGCCCGGCGCGCCGGTGTCGGCGCGCTTGGTCTTCATCAGCATGTGGATACCCTCCTGCCGTGTGATCAGCGTCCGTGCCGGTTCTTCAACATCCAGGCCGAGATCTTCATGTCCCGCGACTTGCGCTGCATGGTGAGCAGGTTCAGCGGAGCCGCGAACTTCTGCCGGGCGATGGATTTGACCCGGCTGAATTCACGCAGACCGTCCGCGCCGTGGATGCGGCCGAAGCCCGAATCTCCGACCCCGCCGAACGGCAGTGCCGCCACGCCGGCGAACCCGAGCACCGAACCGATCGTCACGACACCGGCCCTGAGCTTCCCGGCAGCCTGCATCGCCTTCGTCGCATCCTTGGTGAAGATGGACGCGCCGAGCCCGAACGAGGTGCCGTTGGCCTTCGTGACCGCTTCGTCGAGGCTGGCGACCTTGTTGATGACGACTGTGGGGCCGAACGTCTCCTCGCGGATCGCGGTGCTGTCCTCGGGAACGCCGGTCAGCACGATCGGCCCGACGTAGCCGTCCTTGATGGAGTCCAATCCGCCGACCACCGCGGAGCCGCCCTTGTCGAGCGCGTCCTGGACGTGGCCGCGGACGACGTCGGACTGGCTGGTCAGCGTCATCGGTCCGTAGGCGGCGTCCCGGGGTCCGGGGCGCAGGACCTTCGACTTCTCGGCGACCAGCCGGACGAACTCGTCGTAGACCGAGTCGACGACGTAGATGCGCTCGACGCCGGCGCACGTCTGTCCGGCGTTGCCCATCGCGCCGAACACCGCGAAGCCGGCCGCCTCGTCGAGGTTCGCGTCGGCGTCGACGAGCATGGCGTCCTTGCCGCCCGCCTCGACGACGAGGGGGGTCAGCGTTTCGGCGCACGCGGCCATGACGCGCTTGCCGGTGGCGGCAGATCCGGTGAAGGCGATCTTGTCGACCCCGGCCGAGACGAGGGCCGCGCCGGTCGACCCGTCTCCGGTGACCACCTGCAGCACGGGTTGGTTGGGGACGAGCGCCTTCCACTTGTCGGCGAGCCACACCGCGACCCCGGGGGTCAGCTCGCTGGGTTTGAAGACGACGGTGTTGCCCGCCGCCAGCGCATAGGAGATCGACCCCATCGGGGTGTACACGGGGTAGTTCCACGGCCCGATGACACCGACCACACCCATCGGCTCGTATCCGACGCTGCTGGCCTGGTTCGCACTGACCAGTCCCGACGGCACCTTCCGCCGCTTCAGGACCTTGCCCGCGTTCTTCGCGGCCCAGTCGAGATGTTCGATGGCGAGCATCACTTCGAGGAGCGCGTCGTCGTACGGCTTGCCGGTTTCGGCGGCGACGAGCGCGGCGAGCTGCTCGCCGTCCCGGGCCATCGACTTCTTCCAGTCGAGGAGCCATTGCTTGCGGCCGTCGAACCCTAGAGCGTTCCACCACTGCGCGGCCGCGCGGGCCGCATCGACGGCGTCGCGCACCTCCTGCTCCCCCTGGATCGGGTACTCGGCCAGGACGTTGCCGTTGCGCGGGTCCAGGGACGCGAACGTCTTCGGCGCCTGCTCTGTCCGGGCTGCGGACTGCTCGCCGGCCGTCGTCTCGGTCGTCTCCGCCTGCTGTGGCATGGTCGATGTCCTCCCTCGAGATCACATCAAATATATGTGATGTGATGTAATGTAGTGGACATCACAGTATGCGGCTGACCCCATCGCGGCAAGCCCCACACAGTCACCTCCGGCCGACCGATTCGCCGGCCGAATCAACCATGAGGAGTCCCCCGGACATGAGCGTCGAATTCACCAGTGAACAGAAGGACTTCGCGGCGGCGATCGCCGATTTCTGCAAGCGCGAGAGCGGCACCCGCGAGCAGCGCGACAGGCTGACGAATCACGGCGAGCACAACCACAATCAGGACCTCTACGAGAAGATGGCGAAGCTGGGCTGGCTGGGCATCACCATTCCCGAGGAGTACGACGGCTCGGCCGCCAGCCACGTCGACATGTGCATCCTGCTCGAGGAGGCCGCCAAGGGGATGGCACCCATCGGCGGCATCGGTCCCACCCTGATCACGGGCGGCGCCTACGCGAAGTTCGGAACCGACGCCCAGAAGGACGTCGTGCTGCGCGGCATCGTGGCAGGCCGGTCGCAGTCAATCTCGATGTCCGAGCCGGAAGCCGGTTCCGACGTCGGCAACCTCAGCACCCGCGCGGAGAAAACCGCCGACGGCTGGGTGATCAACGGCCAGAAGACGTGGTGCTCCAACGCGCACTTCGCCGACAACATCCTGCTCGTGGCCCGCACCGGGCGCGGCGACGGCAAGCACGAAGGCCTCACGATGTTCCACGTCCCGGCGGATACCGCCGGGCTGAAGATCAGCGGCATCGACACGATGGGTGGCAAGGAGGTCAACGATCTCTACTTCACCGATTGCATCCTGCCCGAGGACGCGGTGGTGGGCGAGGTCGGCAACGGCTGGCGCCAGCTGATGACCGGCCTGAACTTCGAACGCCTGATCCTCGCCGCCATGATGCTCGGCACCGCGCAGCGTGCGTTCGCCGACACCCTCGACTTCGTCACCCAGCGCAAGCAGTTCGGGCGCCCCGTCGGATCGTTCCAGGCGCTGCGCCACCGCATCGCCGATCTCGCGACAGAGATCGAGTGCTGCAAGCTGCTCGTCTACAGCGTCGCCAAGGACGTCGACGCGAACCCGGACAAGATACTGGCCCGCGAGGCGTCGATGGCCAAACTGAAGGTCACAGAGACGGCAAAGAAGGTCGCGCTCGAGGGCATGCAAATGATGGGCGGGTACGGCTACGCCACCGAGTTCGACATGGAGAAGCACGTCCGCTCCACCATCGTCTCGAGCATCTACGGCGGTACCAACGAGATTCAGCGCGACATCATCGGCAAGACCTACGGCTTGTAATCACCCCCTGCGGTTTATGCTGGTTTGCCGCATCGAAGGAGTTCTCCATGGCATCGCCCTCCGTGTCACGATCCCCAGCGGGCCGCCGCACCCTGCGCCGCCGACCCCAGTTGTCGGACGACGTCGCCGTGCACGTCCGCAACCTGATCATGTCCGGGGTCGTTCGCCCGGGTGACTTCATCCGGCTCGACGAGACCGCGGCGGACCTGGGGGTCAGCGTCACACCCGTCCGTGAGGCGCTCCTGACCCTGCGCGGCGAGGGACTCGTCGAACTGGTTCCCCACCGCGGGTATGTGGTCGCACCGCTCAGCCGGGACGACATCCACGACCTCTTCTGGCTGCAGGGGCAGATCGCCGAGGAACTCGCGGTCCGCGCGAGTCGGTCGGCCACCCCGGAGGCCGTGGAGGAGCTGACCGCGATCAACGAGAAGCTGCGACGCGCCGTCGAGGACGGCGACGCCGACCGCATCGAAGATCTCGAGTTCTCGTTCCACCGGGTCATCAACCGGCTGGCCGACGCGAGCAAACTGTCGTGGTTCCTGCTCAGCGCCACCCGGTACACCCCGGTTCAGTTCTATTCGTCCGATCCGGCGTGGGGCGAGTCGGCGGTCGAGAGCCATCGCCGTCTCGTCGCCGCCCTCGCCGACGGGAAGGCCGACGTGGTAGGTGCGGAGAACAAGGCCCACTTCATCGACGGCGCCCAGCGACTGGTCGCGCATCTCGACGAGGTCGGCATCTGGGACTGACCCGCACCACCGATCCCCGGCGCCCGGTCAGCACGGTGCGGGGTTGCGCGCTCCGTAGGTGGGGTCCAGCGCCCGCTGGATGATGTACACGGCCCGCGGATCGGTGGTCAGCTGGTTGTGTTCGGCCGTGTTCGCGTCGCAGCCGTCCTGGAGCCAGATGTTGTGCACGACGGCCCCCGGACCGGCCGTCAGGAACGTGTTCTCCGGCGGGGTCGACACGGTGTCGCTGCGACTGGCGACCACCGTGTACTCGATGCCCGGGTCGGTGTCGCCGCCCGCGTTGAGGAGCTGAAGGAAGGGCGAGCCCACCATCTGCTGGATGTAGGACGGTCCGACCGCGACACCGGCGAGCGTCGTGACCGGCACTCCCAGTGCCTGCGCGATCGCACCGAGCGACTGGACGTCCCCGAAGCTGGTGCCGTGGTTGGTGGCACCGAGCGTGACGAGCGAATGCACCTTGTTCAGCGCGGGGTTCGTGCGGTCGGCGCCGCCGTCGAACCGCAGGTACTGGCGGGACACCGTGCCACCGAGCGAATGCCCGATCATGTCGACCTGCGAAGCGCCGGTGGTGGTGCGGACCTGGTCGACGAATCCGGCGAGCTGCCGAGCAGACTCCGCGATGTCGGCGCCGCCGAACATGCGCATCATGTTGCCCTCGGTCAGACCGGCGGCCTGTCCGTAGTTGAGGGCGAAGACGCAGTAGCCCTCCGCGGTGAGCGCCGGAGCGAGGTCCTTCCACGTTCCCAACATGCCGGTCCAGGTGCCGTGCACCAGCACGACGGGACGCGGATGTGCCGCGGTTGGCCTACAGCTCCAGTCGTTCGCCCCGGAAAGCATTGACGGATCGACCACGGGCGCGGGTTCCGCTTCCACGGGATCCGCTGCCGCTGGTGCCGCACTGCACAGCATCACGATGCCTGCCAGCACGAACAACAGGGCCCTACCGGCCGACGATATACGCATATTCCTCGTATCCTGAGTTAGCGGAAATAGACTTCAGGTTACGTTAGCCAACCGTCCATCAAAGTCTCAACTTGAGATCGAGACTCTGGGGGTGATAACCCACCTGGTTCGTATTCGGCCGATCGAACACAGCCCTCCCGGCCATCCGGAAGGCTAATGGAAACGAACCACCAACGACACACGATAGTCGGGATGAGAAAGCTACTGCCGATCGAGTGAGTGGGGCGACTATGTACTTCTCCGTAGAACAGCGGAACGGCGACGATTCCGGAGAGCATTCTGACGCCTCGGCGCAGCACGCACTCGAGGGTCTGCGCGCGGAACTCGACGCAGTCGACGCGACCCTGCTCGAAGCAGTCCGGCAGCGCTTGGAAGTGTGCCTGCGCATCGGCGAACTGAAGCGACGCGAGCACATCGCCATGATGCAGCCCGGCCGGATCCACATCGTCCACGAGCGGGCGCGACAGTACGCGGACAGCCACTCACTGTCCCCGGAGTTCTTCGATGCGCTCTACGACCTTCTCATCGCCGAGACCTGCCGACTCGAGGACCTCGTGATCAACACGGAGCCCGCAGACGAGGGCCCCCACCACAACGGACACCACGACCACCGTGACAACCACCACGTTCGTCACAGTTCCGTGCCCTCTGCGAATGTCGAGTCGTGATGAGTACCCGGACGCTCTTGGTCGACAACTACGATTCCTTCACCTACAACTTGTTCACCCTGCTGGCCGAGGTGAACGGTGAACCCCCCACGGTCGTGCACAATGATGTGGAGTGGGATTCGATCCCCTGGTCCGACTTCGACAACATCGTCATCTCCCCCGGCCCCGGACGCCCGGAGCGGCAACGAGACTTCGGGATCAGTGCGCGCATCATCACGGAGACCGAACTCCCCGTCCTCGGTGTGTGCCTCGGTCATCAGGGACTGTGCCAGCTGTTCGGGGGCAGTGTGGTTCTCGCCCCCGAACCGATGCACGGTCGCGTGTCCCTCGTCGAACACGACGGATCCGAACTGTTCGCCGGCATTCCGTCACCGTTCCCGACGGTCCGCTATCACTCGCTGATCGTCGAGGACCTCCCCGAGGACCTCGAGACCACCGCCTGGACCGCCGACGGCCTGCTGATGGGCGTCCGCCACCGCACCCGCCCGCTGTGGGGCGTCCAGTTCCACCCCGAATCGATCAGCACCGCGTTCGGTCACGAACTGCTCGCGAACTTTCGCGATCTCACCCAGACGCATTCCGGGACACCCACGCACGGTTCCATGCTCAGAATCCCGATTCCCCACGCGCCCTATGTGGTCCAGCAGGTGCGCGTCGACCACGAAGTCGATCCCCGCACCACATTCGAGGACCTCTTCGCGTCCGGGCCCAACGCGTTCTGGCTGGACGGGACGTCGGCATCGGAACCGACTTCGCGATTCACCATCATGGGTAATTGTTCCGGCCCGCGCGCCGAGTACATCACGTACGACGTCAGCGAATCGATCGTCCGAATCACGCGCGAGGGGTTGCCGGTCGAACAGGTGCATGCACCGTTCTTCGACTACCTCGAGCGGCAACTGCAGGCCCGGTCGGTGCCCGGCCTCCCGGGTGTGCCGTTCGGCCTCGGCTATGTGGGGTACCTCGGCTATGAACTGAAGGCCGAGACCGGCGGCGCGGCGACCCACAAGTCGCCTACCCCCGACGCCGCGCTGGTGTTCGCCGATCGCGCCGTCGTCATCGACCATTCGGGCGAGCGCACCTACGCGCTGTGCCTGAGCGATCACCAGGACGATCCCGAGTTGCGCCGCTGGCTCGACGAGATGGAGGTGGCGCTGCATCGGCTGGCCGAGCCGGACAACGCGCCGTCCGCGGTGTCGCCGATCCGGAAGCCGGAGTCCGCCGAACTCGCCCTGCGCCACGAGCACGACAAATACCTGGAGCACATCGCGACCTCGCTCGGTGAGATCCGGACCGGCGAGTCCTACGAGGTGTGCCTGACCAACATGGCGACGGTGGACCAGTCGATCGATCCCCTGCACACGTTCGAGTTGCTGCGCTCCATCAGCCCCACCCCGTACAGCGCTTACCTCCAGTTCGCCGGACTGTCGGTTCTCAGCGCCTCACCCGAACGGTTCCTCAGGATCGGCGCGGACCGGGTGGTGGAGTCCAAACCCATCAAGGGGACGCGCCCGCGCGGCGCCACCCCGGCCAAGGATGCGGCGCTGCGGCAGGACCTGCTGGACAGCGAGAAGGACCGCGCGGAGAACCTCATGATCGTCGATCTGACGCGCAACGATCTGGCCCGGGTGTGCGTCCCCGGATCGGTACACGTTCCCAAACTCTTCGACGTCGAGACGTACGCGGCCGTGCATCAACTCGTGTCGACCGTGCGCGGGACCCTCAGCGCCGATGCCTCCGTCGTCGAGTGTGTTCGTGCCGCCTTCCCCGGCGGATCGATGACGGGCGCCCCGAAGATCCGGACCATGGAGATCATCGACCGGCTCGAGTCCGGGCCGCGCGGTGTGTATTCCGGTTCCATCGGCTACTTCTCTCTGACGGGGACGGCCGACCTGTCGATCGTCATCCGCACGATCGTCGCCACGGACACCGAGGTGACGTTCGGTATCGGTGGTGCGATCACGGCACTCTCCGACCCGGAGGAGGAGTTCGACGAGGCGATGGTCAAGGCCGCCACCATGTTGCGGGCCCTGACCGTGACGGCAGACCGGCCGAACGAGATCGGGCCGTGAACGTCCCGGCCGCATCCGCCCGGACCGTCGCGCTGATCGGCGGTTCCGGCGATGTCGGCCGGATGCTGGCGGCTCGGCTGCGTGCCGACGGAAACACGGTGCGCACCATCGACATCCGATTCACCGACCGGTCCGACGCGGATCAGGTGAAGGGCGACGTCACCGACCCGTCCCCCGAGCTGCGGGCGGTGGTGAACGCTGCCGATGCGGTGATCCTGGCGATCCCCGAAAGCGTCGCGCTGGCGGCGATTCCGTTCGTCGTCGCCGAGTTGCCCGAACACGCCCTGCTGGTCGACACGCTGTCCGTGAAGTCCCGATTCGACGCCGCCCTGCGTGACAGTGCGCTGCGCAACGGCGCTGTGGGCATCAACCCGATGTTCGCGCCTTCCCTCGGACCGGAGGGCCGCCCCGTCGCGGCGGTGACCTACCGACACAGCCGTGAGGTCGAGTGGTTCTTGTCGGTGCTGTCCGGCTGGGGGTCGTCGGTGGTGCGCCTGGACGCCGAACACCACGACCGGCTCACGGCAGCGACCCAGGCACTGACACACGCCGGCGTCCTCGCCTTCGGCCTCGCGCTCGCCGAACTCGGTGTCGACGGCGCCGAACTCACCACGGTGGGGGCCCCTCCCCACCTCGTGTCGCTCGCGCTCCTCGCCCGGGTCGGCGGCGGCGTCCCGGAGGTCTACCGGGACATCCAGGCCGGCAATCCCTTCGCGGGCGAGGCCCGCCGTGCGCTCGCCGCGGCGCTGACCACTCTCACGGAAACCGTCGAGCAGGGCTCGGAGGACGATTTCGCCTCACTCATGTCCCGCTCGACATCGGCCCTCGGCGACCGGAGCGAACCCCTCGCCCGGCTGTGCGCCGACCTCTTCACCGACCTCGTTCACAGACAGCCGCAGTCGTGGGACAGGAACGGAGATTCGTCATGACACCCCAGAAGACTCCCTCGCTCCCGGAGTACGACCCGGCGGATCCGGTGGAGAGCGCCGTCGTCACCCGGCTCGCCCGGAACTGGGGACAGCGGGCGACCGTGAAGAAGCCGGAACCGGACCTCGACGCACTGTTCGACCTCGACAAGCAGGACTACCCGAACGAGTTGTTGCCCTTCGCCGATCACGATCGGTTCCTCGGCATGCACGAGGAGCAACGGAACCAACTCCGGGCGTGGGCCTGGATCGCCTTCAACAAGAACGTCATGGACATCGAGCAGTACGTCGTCAATCCCGGGTTCGACCTCGTCGCGCACGACGCCCTGGACACCGGGCTCGGAGACACGTTCGCCGTGGCCGTCCACCAGGCGATGGTCGACGAGCAGTACCACACCCTCATGCACCTGAACGCGAGCGCGGTCACGCGCAGGCAACGCGGTTGGGCGATGCCGAACAACGCCCTGCCCGACGTCCTGACGTTGCGCCGTCAACGTGCGGCGACTGCCGATGCCGCCGACCCGAGGAGGCGGGCGATCACGACGTTCGCCTTCATGACGGTGGCCGAGATCTCGATCAGCTCGTACCTCGACCTGATTTCCGAGAACGACGTCATCCAGCCGGTCAACCGGGCGACGGTACGACTCCACAACCGCGACGAGTACTGTCACGCCTCGATCGCCGACGACATCGCGGGCGTCGTCTACGACACCCTGAGCCCCGACGACCGCCGCCATTTCCTGGACGGGCTCGTCGACGCGATGACCGCGTTCAGCAGCAACGACTACTCGACGTGGCACACCATTGTCGGACTCATGGACTTGGGCGGCGGTCAGGCGATGATCGACGACGCCGAACACGACACCCGCCGATCCGCACTGGTCCAGGATTTCGGTGGCATCCACAAACTGTGCAAGCACCTCGGCGTCGCGGGCGAGATGTCCTTCGACTGGGCCTGACTCCGCGGCGACGGGAACCGACGGGGCCACGTGGTGGGATGGCTCGGAGCCTTCCCACCACGGGCCGCGGAGATCAGCGCCCGGAACGCTCCTCTGCCTGAGCCACGAGCGCGGTGAGCGCGGCCACCCAGAACTCCCCGAACCGCTCCACTTCCGGCGTCGAGAGGATGCCGGGCGGGAACGACATGAACGCCGACAACTGCAGGCCCTCCGCGGTTTCCGAAACCGCCGACTGGATGTCGAGAACCGCCTGAGCGGGCATCGCACTGTTCTCGAATCCGCCTGCGACGGGCGTCTCGAAGTCGGGCAGCCAATCGAGGCCGCGTACCGCCTCGGGGACCTCGGCCGCGCTGACGCGTCCGATGTAGTTGAACACGATCTGCGGTTCCGACCACTGCCTCATCACCGAAGACGTGTCGGGGTTCAGGTAGCGGAGCAGTCCGTAGCCGATGCCCCGGTCCGGGATCGCGCTCAGCTGATCCCGCACCGTGTGCACCGCATTCGCCGCTCCGGTGCCGCCGTTCATGGCATCCGCGATGTCGACCCCGGCGAGATCGAGACGTGCCGGATACATCGTGGTGAACCAGCCGACCGTCCGGGACAGATCCGCACCCGGCACCGTGGACTCTTCCCGTCCGTGGCCCTCGAGGGTGACCACCGTCGACGACGCCTCGACTCCGCGGTCGCGGCGCCAGGCGGCCACCGCCAACGCGAGAGCTGCCGCGAGGACGTCGCCGATCTCACCGTCGAGCGCACCCGGCGTGCCACCCAGCAATGCCTCGGTGACCGGTGCGGGAACATCCACCCGAGTCCGCTCCAGCGTGCTGATCAGATCGGTTTCCAGGTCCAGCTCACGCGATCCGAGCAGCGAATCCGGGCCGGTCAGCATGTGTTCCCACACCTCGAGTTCGGCCACCCGCTCCGGCTTCGCTGCCGCCTCCAGCAGACCGTCGGTCCAGCGCCGCAGCGACGTTCCGACCGGCTCGAGTGACGGCGACGCGCCGGCGGCGATCTGGGCGCCCGCGGTCGCGAAGTCCGGCACCAGGATCCGCCACGACACGGAGTCGATGACGAGGTGGTGCGGCACCACGAGGAGCCGGCCGCGCCGATCCGCCTCGGCGGGGTCGAACCAGACGAACTGGAGCATCGACCCGGTGCGCGGATCGAGGCGATCCAGCGCCGCGTCGAAGGCGGCACTCGCGACCGCGTCGAATTCCGGCGAACCGGGTTCGTCGCCGGCCGCGATCTCCACCCGCTGCACGGTGGCGTCGATGTCGACGCTGCCCGCGGGTGCGATCTCGAGCACATCCTCGACGCCGGACGTGACCAGGGTCGACCGCAGCACGTCGTGCTTGTCGACCACGGCGGTGATCGTCGCGATCACCTGCTCGCGTTCGATCCCGGCGGGCAGTGTCAGCAACAACGGCATGACGAACCGGTCGAAGTCGCCGCCACGCGCGACCATCTTGCGGGCGACCGGGGTGAGCGGCACCGTTCCGACGCCACCACCCTCGTACTCCTGCAGTGCGGCCGCCGCGGACTCGCCCGAATCGGCTACCGCGGCCAGCTCGGCAACGGTGCGCCGCTCGAACACATCTCGCGCGGTGAAGTGGATACCGGCGGAACGTGCCCGCGCCACCAACTGGATGGACACGATGCTGTCGCCGCCGAGCTCGAAGAACGAATCGTCGATTCCGACGCTCTCCCGGCCGAGCAGCTCGCCGAACACGGTCACGAGTGCACGTTCGGTGTCGGTGCGCGGCGCCCGGAAATCGGCCGCCGATGCGAAGTCCGGCACCGGCAGCGCGCGCCGGTCGAGCTTGCCGCTGGTACCCAGCGGAAGTTCGGCGAGCACCATCACGGAATCCGGAATCATGTACTCGGGCAGCGATTCCGCGACGAACCCGTTCAGCGCCGCCGAGTCGAGAGCCGCATCCGGCTTCGGCACGACGTAGGCGACGAGCCGCGCACCCACCTCGCTGTTGTGGACGATCACGGCGGCCTGCGCCACGTCGCGATACCGGACCAACGCCTCCTCGACCTCGCCGAGCTCGATGCGCAGTCCGCGCACCTTCACCTGGAAGTCGGTGCGGCCCACGAACTCGAGGACGCCGTTCTCGTTCCACCGGACGAGGTCGCCGGTGCGGTACATCCGCGCACCCGAATCGCCGAAGGGGTGCGCGACGAACCGTTCCGCACTCAGCGCGGAACTGTTGACGTATCCGCGAGCGAGTTGCGCGCCGTCGAGGTACAGCTCACCGGGAACACCGATCGGCGCCGGGTTCAGATGAGCGTCGAGCACATAGGCCCGCGTGTTCCAGGCCGGCGACCCGATCGGCGCGATCGTCGCCGTTCCCGACCGCTCCACCACGTGGGCCGTCGAGTTGATGGTCACCTCGGTCGGGCCGTACAGGTTCACCAATTCCGCGGAGCCGAGACCGGCGACCCGCTCGGCCGCCGACTGCGGCAGCGGCTCACCGCCCGCGAAGACCAGGCGCAGCGAACCGCACCGGTCGGCCGTCGCGGCGTCGAGGAACATGGTCAGCACGGACGGGACGAACTGGATGACCGTCACCGCTTCGGTGCCCACGGTCGCTGCCATGTACTCGGGGTCCCGGTGACCGTCCGGCGACGCGATCACGAGCGTGCCACCGACCACCAACGGCAGGAACAGCTCCCACACCGAGGCGTCGAACGTGAACGGCGTCTTCTGCAGCACCACGTCCTGCGCGCCGATGCCGTAGACGTCCCGCATCCACGCCAGCTGGTTGGCCAGCGCCGAGTGCCCAATCGCCACGCCCTTCGGGCGTCCCGTCGAACCCGACGTGTACAGCGCATAGGCCAGGTTGCCCGGGCGCAACTCGGCGAGCCGCTCGGAATCCTCGACCGGGCCGTCCGCGTACTCGGACAGGTCGAAGTCCTCCACCAGGTACACCGGCACGTCCACGTCGAGATTCGCGATGTCGTCGGCCAGGCTCAGCACACACGTCGGCTTGGCACTGTCCACCACGTACGACGTGCGGTCCGCCGGGTGCTCCGGGTCGATCGGCACGTACGCGCCACCCGCCGCATGGACGGCGTAGAGGCTGACCACCATGTCGAGCGAGCGCCGCATCGCGATGCCCACCACCGAGTCCGGCCCCACACCGATCGACATCAGATGCCGCGCCAGACGATTCACCCGCGCGTCGAACTCGGCGTAGGAGAGGCGCACGTGGTCCGCCACCACCGCCGTTCGATCCGGCGTGCGGGCAACCTGGGCGCCGAACATCGACACCACGGATTCGTCGGCGACGTCGTGCCCCGAGTCGTTCCACCCGGACAGGACGAGTTCGCGTTCGTCGCCGGTCAGCAGATCGAGATCACCCACCAGCGTGGAACTGCCGGCCGCGATGGTCTGCAGGATCCGGTTCAGCCGGGACCCGAGCCGCTCGACGGTGTCGGCGCCGAACACGTCCGGGAGGTACTTCAGGACCAGCTGCAGCTCGCTGTCCGACTGGGCCAGCAGGCTCAGCGGGTAGTGCGAGGCGTCGCTGATCTGCGCCCCGGCGACCCGGAGGCCGTCGATGTCGCTGTCCTCGGTGAGACCTGCGCGGTCCACCGGGTACGACTCGAACACCGTCAACGTGTCGAACAGCCCACCGATTCCGGCGATCTGCTGGATCTCCGGAAGACCGATGTGATGGTGGTCGAACAACGTCGACTGTTCCGCCTGCAGCCGCTCGAGCAGTCCGAGCAGCGACTCACGGGGATCGATACGCACCCGGATCGGGATGGTGTTGATGAACAGCCCCACCATGGACTCGATGCCTGCGACCTCCGGCGGGCGACCCGACACGGTGGCGCCGAAGACGACGTCGTCCGATGCCGTCATGCGGGCCAGCAGCAGACCCCATGCAGCCTGGACGATCGTGTTCATCGTCAGACCACGGTCCCGGGCGATGCGCGCCAGGTTCTCGCTCACCACCTCACCGAGGTGCAGCGCGAACTCGGCCGGCTCGGGATGGTCCTCGCTGCTCGGTGCCGGGGCCAGGACGGTCGGACCGTCCAGCCCCGCCAGTGCGTGCGCCCAGGCGCTGCGCGATGCGTCGGTATCGCGTTCGGACAGCCAGCCGAGGAAGTCGCGGTAGCCACGCACGCGCGGCAGCACCGAACCGTCACCGCGGGTCGCGTACAGCACCAACAGGTCCTTCATCAGCAACGGCATCGACCATCCGTCGAGCAGGATGTGGTGGTTGCTGATGGAGAACCGGTAGCTGTTCTCACCCGTGCGGATCAGCAGGAACCGCATCAGGGGCGGACGACTCATGTCGAACCGCGCCGAACGATGGTCGCTCAGAACGGACCTCATCCGCTCCTCGCGTTCGGCCCCGGACAGACCGGAGAGGTCGAGCTCTTCCCACGGCAGTGCGACGCGGTCGACGACCACCTGGACCGCGGTCCCCGAATCGTCGGGGACGAACGCCGTGCGCAGGTTCGCGTGGCGTGCGATCAGCGCCTCCGCCGCGCCGCGGAGCCGGCCGGTGTCGACGGCGCCCTGGAAGTCCAGCACCACCTGAGCGGTGTAGACGTCCACCGCGTCCTCGGCGAGAACGGAATGGAAGAACATTCCGGACTGCAGGGGGGCGAGCGGCCACACGTCGGTGGCGTCGGGGTAGCGCCGTTCGAGCGCCTCGAGGTCGTCCTGCGTGACAGTCACAAGCGGAACGTCGGACGGGGTGAGACCGCCGCCGTTCGGCCCGGAGGCGTGTTCGGCCAGCGCGGTCGCCGCGGCGTGCCACAGTTCGGCGAGCTCCCACACGTCCGCCTCGTCGAGAATCTCGGTGACGAACGCGATCTTGGCCTCGATCTGGGGGCCGGACGCCGTCTCCGACGTCAACGCGTTGATGCTGAGCACCGCCGGTGCCACCATGTCGTCGTCCATGGCACCGCCGAACTCACCCGAATCGCTGTCCGGGATCCAGCCGAGATCCCGGATCTCGGCGGGCAGATCCACCGAGCCCGCGCGACCGAGGTAGTTGAACCCGATCTGCGGAGTCGGCAACGATGCCAGGGCCGGAGCGGTCTCCTCGTTCAGGTAGCGAAGCAGCCCGTAGCCGATGCCCTTGTCGGGCACGGCAAGCAACTGTTCCTTGACAGCCTTCAGCGCCGCGCCGGTCGACGTCCCGCCGTCGAACGCGTCGGCGAGATCGGCCCGGGAGACGTCCAGCCGCACCGGGTACAGGCTCGTGAACCAGCCCACCGTGCGGGAGAGGTCGGCACCGGGCACGGTCGCCTCTTCCCTGCCGTGTCCCTCGAGGTTGATCAGCACCGAGCGATCCTCGGTCCCGTTGCGGAGTTCACGCCAGCGGGCGACCGCGAGAGCGAGAGCCGCGAGCAGGCCGTCGTTGACACCACCGTTCACGGACTGCGGGATCGTGGTGAGCAGCGCCTGCGTCACCTGCGTCGAGAAAGTCATGCTGAGGCGGTCGGTCCGGGCGATCACGTCGCGTGCGGGATCGAACGCACGCTGTCCGATCAGCGGATCCGTGCCCGCGAGCATCCCGCGCCAGAAATCGAGTTCCGCCACACGGTGCGGCGACTTCGCCTCCTCGACCAGACCGTGCGCCCACGCACGGACCGACGAGCCGACCGGTTCGAGCTGCGCCGGCTGTCCCGCCGTGATCTGCGAGCCCGCGGTCGCGAAGTCCGGCAACAGCACTCGCCAGGACACACCGTCGACGACGAGGTGATGCGCGAGCACCAGCAGGCGGCCGCTCTGCCCCGGCAACGACGCCGCGGGAGCGAACCACACGAACTGCGTCATCCGGCCCGTCGCCGGATCCAGCCGTTCCGCCGCACGGTCGAGAGCCGCGCGTGCGAGTCTCTCGAATCCGTCCGTTCCCGGCTTGTCGGTGAACTCGATCTGCTCGATCAGGTCGTCCGCACCGAATGCCTCTTCGGTGGGGAGAGCCTCGAACGCCCAGTCGTCCCCGGCCCGGGTGAGCCGGGATCGGAGGATGTCGTGGCGTTCCAGGACCGCATCCACCGTGGCCACCAGCTGATCCCGTGTGACCGCGGGCGGGGTGGTCAGCAGAACCGCCTGCGAGAACTTCTCGAAGGTCCCTGCCGTCTCCACCAGCCAGTGCGCGATGGGCGTGAGCGGAATCGAACCGACGCCGCCGCCCGGCAGCTCCTCGAGCTTCACCGAGTCGACGTCGGCAGCCCAGGCTGCCACGTCGGCCAGCGCCGAGACGGTCTTGCGCTCGAAGACGTCCCGCGCCGTGAACAGCACCCCGGCGTTCTTCGCTCGGGTCGTCAGCTGGATGGACACGATGCTGTCGCCGCCGAGGGCGAAGAACGAGTCGTCGACACTGACACGGTCCACACCGAGCACCTGCGCGAAGACGTCGGCGATGGCCTTCTCCATCGGCGTCGACGGCGCGCAGTACTCGCCGGCCGCCGACACGAACTGCGGCTCGGGAAGCGCCTTCCGGTCGAGCTTTCCGGCGGGCGTCAGCGGCACCGAAGCGATCGCCATGATCGACGACGGCACCATGTACCCGGGCAGGGTCTCGGACACGAACGCCGACAGTTCCGCGACGTCGATCGACGCGCCCGCAGCCGGCATCACGTACGACACCAGCACGGTCTGACCGGTCTGCTCGCGGTGATGGCCCAGCGTGACCGCGAAGTCGACGCTGGGGTGGCTGCCGAGTTCGGCGTCGATCTCGCCGAGTTCGATACGGAACCCGCGGACCTTCACCTGGAAGTCGGACCGGCCGACGTAGTCGAGGACGAGGTCGCCGGTCTCCCCGTCGTACACCCAGCGGACGACGTCGCCGGTGCGGTAGAGCCGCTCACCGGGACCGCCGAACGGGTTGGCGACGAATCGCTCCGCCGTCAGGGCGAACCGGTTGTGATAGCCGCGCGCCACGCTCGGGCCCGCCACGTACAGCTCACCCGCGACCCCCACCGGGACCGGCGTGAGCCGGGAGTCGAGCACGACCACGTCGACGCCCCGGGTGGGACCACCGATGGTGACGGGCTGATCCGCCTTCATCGGGTTGCTCGACGTGCTCCAGATCGTCGCCTCGGACGGGCCGTACAGGTTGAACATGCGCCGGCCCGGTGCCCACTTCTGCATGAGTTCCGGCGGGCAGGCCTCGCCGGCCACCGACAGCACCTCGATGCCTTCCAACCCGGCCGGGTCGACCGTGGTCAGAGCCGCGGGCGTGATGAACGCGTGCGAGACCTTCTGCTTCTTCAGCAACCGGGCGAGTTCGTCGCCGCCGTACACGACGCCGGACGCGATGACCATCGTCGACGCGGCGGCCACGGCATGCAGCAACTCGAACACGGACGCGTCGAAGCTCGGCGAGGCGAAGTGCAGCACCCGCGACTGCGGGGTGAGCCGGAGCCGCTCGACCTGCTCGGTCGTGACGTTCGCCAGCCCGGTGTGGGTGACGACGACGCCCTTCGGCAGACCCGTCGACCCCGACGTGTAGATGACGTACGCCGCGTCGTCGACCCGCGTCGGACGGATGCGGTCGGCGTCGGTGACGGCCTCGGACGACACGGACGCGCAGTCGCCGTCCATCTCGTCCTCACCGAGCACCAGCCACCGCACGGTGTCGGGCAGCTCGCCGACGTGGGCGCCGGTGGTGAGACCGACCTCCACGCGAGAGTCCGTGACCATGTGCAGGATCCGGTCGAACGGGTAGCTCGGATCGACGGGCACGAACGCGGCGCCGGTCTTCGCGACCGCCCAGATGGACAGGATGGATTCGACGGAACGCGTCAGCGCCAGCGCGACGAAGTCGTCGGCCCCGATGCCCCTGCCGATCAGGACGCGGGCGAGTCGGTTCGAGCGCTCGTCCAGCTCCCGGTAGGTGACCTGCTCGTCGCCGCACACGACGGCGACGGCGTCGGGGTCCACCGCCGCGGCGGTGGCCAGGATGCTCGACAGGAGCTCGGGTGTGGCGCTGTCGGCGCCGCGCACGGGTGCGAGCACCGCGTGCTCGTTCTCGCTCAGGACGTCGATGTCCCCGATCAGCACGGAGGCGTCGGTAGTGATCGCTTCGAGGATGCGCTGGAAACGGAACGCGAACGACGCGATCGTGCGTTCGTCGAACAGATCCGTCGCGTAGGTGAAGACGCCCCGCATCGGCGCGTTCCCGTCCGCGTCGGCTGCGTCGGCGAGCGTGAGCTGCAGATCGAACTTCGCGGCGCTGATCCCACCGTCGAGCCCCTCGACCGTCAGACTGGGAAGTTCCAGGTGTGCCTGCTCGATGTTCTGGAACGCGAGAGCCACCTGGAAGAGCGGCG
This sequence comes from Rhodococcus sp. NPDC059968, assembly GCF_042738615.1. Taxonomy (NCBI): domain Bacteria; kingdom Bacillati; phylum Actinomycetota; class Actinomycetes; order Mycobacteriales; family Nocardiaceae; genus Rhodococcus; species Rhodococcus sp. NPDC059968. Next base: position 38,591 of record NZ_JBHWUE010000041.1, on the reverse strand, counting down.
AGAACGCCGTCGAGCGTTCCGGCTGGAGGATCTCGACCAGCCGCTCGAACGGCACGTCGGTGTGCGTGAACGCACCGAGGTCGCGCTGACGCACCTGCGCGAGGAGGTCGGAGAACGTCGCGTCGACGTCGACCCGGGCGCGCAACACCAGCGTGTTGACGAACATGCCGACCAGGTCGTCGAGCGCGGCCTCGCCGCGGCCCTCGATCGCGGTACCCACCGCGATGTCGTCCGTGGCACTCAGCCGAGCGAGCAGCACCGACAGTGCCGCGTGCGCGACCATGAACAGCGACGCATTGTGCTCGCGCGCCAGCGCCCCGAGCCGCTCGCGCAGTTCCGTGTCGATCTCGAAGTCGAAGTTCGCGCCGCGCATCGACTGCGCGGGCGGCCGCGGCCGGTCCGTCGGCAACGGCAGCACGTCCGGCAGACCGCTGAGCGTGGTCCGCCAGTAGTCGATCTGCTTGGTGGCCAGCGAATCCGACGCGTTCTCGTCGCCGAGCAACTCGTGCTGCCAGAGCGAGAAGTCCGCGTACTGGATGTCGAGCGGAGCCCAGGCAGGTTCGGAACCGGCGGCGCGGGCGCTGTAGGCGATCACCACGTCGCGCGCCAGCGGTGCCGTCGAGGCGCCGTCGGACGAGATGTGGTGGACCACGATGACCAACACGTGCTGCTCGGCGTCGATCCGCAGGAGACGCGCGCGGACCGGGACGGCCTGCGCGACGTCGAAACCGGCGGTGACCAGAGAGATCACGCGCGCACGCAGGGCGTTCTCGTCGGCGACGTTCTCCACGTCCAGAGAGGTGAAACTCCGGGCCCGCGACAACACGACCTGGCCCGGACCGTCTCCGGTGTCGGGGTACGTCGTGCGCAGCGTCTCGTGCCGTTCGACGACGTCGCCGAGTGCCCGTTCGAGCGCCGAAACGTCGAGGTGGCCCGTCAGCTTGATCGCCAGCGGAATGTTGTACGCCGCCGACGCCGTGTCGAACTGGTTGATGAACCACATACGGGACTGTGCCGGGGACAGCGGAATCCGGGCCGGACGCGGCTGCGGCACCAGCGCCGGCCGGTTCGCGCCGGCCGAGTCGGACTGCTCGGCGCGAGCCGACAGCGCGATCACCGTCGGGGCCTCGAACAGTTCACGCACACCGATCGACGTGTCGAGCGCGGCGTTGACGCGGGCAACCACGCGCGTCGCGACCAGCGAGTTGCCGCCGAGGTCGAAGAAGCTCATGTCCACGCTGACCCGCTCGTGACCGAGCACGTCCGCGAACACGCCCGCGACGATCTCCTCGACGGGGGTACGCGGAGCCTTGTAATGGTCCACGGCGCCACCGAACTCGGGTTCGGGGAGCGCCTTGCGATCGAGCTTGCCGTTGATGTTCAGCGGCAGCGCATCGAGGGTGATCAGCGCGGACGGCACCATGTACCCCGGCACCGACCGGCCGGCGAACGTGAGAACGTCGGCTTCGTCGACGGAGTCGCCCTGCTCCGGCACCACGTAGCCGACGAGCCGGTCCCCGGTGTGACGGTCGTGGTGGACCACGACGACGGCCTGCGCCACCGACGGGTGCGCCACGAGCGCCCGCTCGATCTCGCCGAGTTCGATCCGGAAACCGCGGACCTTGACCTGGAAGTCGCTCCGGCCGACATAGTCGAGGTTACCGTCGCGGTTCCATCGCACCAGGTCACCGGTGCGGTACATCCGGTGTCCGGCCTCGCCGAACGGGTTGGCGACGAACCGTTCCGCGGTGAGGTCGTGGCGGCCGAAGTAACCGCGCGCCAACTGCTCGCCCGCGAGATAGAGCTCACCTGTGACGCCGGCGGGAACTGGGTGCAGACGCGAATCGAGAACGTAGGTCTGCGTGTTCCATTCGGGCCTGCCGATCGGGACCGAACCGTCGCGCTCGTCGCCGCACCGGTAGTGGGTGACGCTGACGGCGGCCTCGGTGGGGCCGTACAGGTTGAAGATCTCCGCGTCGGAGACGTCGCGGAACCGGAGCATCGTGTCGGCGGGCAGTGCCTCACCGATGCAGAGCACACGTGTCAACGACACCAGCTGGGCCGGCTCCGCCACCGCGACGAACGCCGACAGCAGCGAAGGCACGAAGTGCACGGTCGAGACCTGCTGCTTCGCAACGAGTGCGGCCAGATACGACGGGTCGCGGTGGCCGTCCGGTGTGGCGACGACCAGACGTGCGCCCGCGGTCAGCGCCCACCAGAACTCCCACACCGAAAGGTCGAACGTCGCCGCCGTCTTGAGCAGCACCGAATCCTCGGCGGTGAGCGGGTATTCCGCCTGCTTCCACCGCAATTGGTTCGCGATCGCACGGTGCGCGATCGCCACACCCTTCGGGCGACCGGTCGAACCGGATGTGTAGATCACGTACGCGGCGTTCTCCGGCAGCAGCGGTGCGATCCGCTCCGAGTCGGTGAGCGGAGACGGGTCGATCCCGCCCAGATCGAGTTCGTCGAGGAGGAGGTAGTCGACGCCACCCGGCAGTCCCCCGACGACGGCGCGGGTCGCCAGGACACAGACGGGTTGCGCGCTCTCCAGCACGTACGCGGTGCGCTCGGCCGGATGGTCCGGGTCGATCGGCAGGTACGCGCCGCCGGCCGCGGCGATCGCGTACATGCCGACCAGCAGTTCCACCGAACGCGAAATCGCCAGGCCGACCACGGTTTCCGGGCCGACCCCGCGGCCGACGAGGTGCCGGGCCAACCGGTTGACCCGCGCCGAGAAATCGGCGTACGTCAGCGACTCGCCCTCGAACACGAGAGCGGTGACGTCCGGATTCTCCGCGGCGGCGGACGCGAACATGTCCGCGAGCGTCGTATCCGGCAGGGCCCGCGCGGTGTCGTTCCATCCGGACACCACGAGCGTGCGCTCGTCGCCGCCGGCGAGAGGTAGGTCGCCGACCGCGGTTCGCGGAGAATCCACCGCGGCGGCCAGGACGCGGCGGAACATGTCCGCGAAACGCTGGACGGTGGCGTCGTCGAACAGGTCGGTGGCGAACGTGAACACGCCCGACATCGGCTCACCCTCGGGGCTGTCCCCCAGGATCAGATGCAGGTCGAACTGGGCCGTCTCGCCCTCGACCTCGAGCGGGGTGACGGTGAGGTCGGGCAGTTGCAGCTCGGCCTTCGTCGTGTTCTGGAACGAGTAACCCACCTGGAAGATCGGATGGTGGGCCATCGAGCGTGCCGGGTTGAGGACCTCGACCAGGCGCTCGAACGGAACGTCGGCGTGCGAGAACGCCTCGAGGTCGGCCTCGCGGGCGCGGTCGAGGATCTCGTTGAACGTATGCTGCCCGTCGATCTGCACACGCAGTGCGAGGGTGTTGACGAACATGCCGACGACGTCGTCGAGTTCGCGTTCACCGCGGCCCGCGATCGGGGTGCCCACGGCGATGTCCTCGGTGCCGGACAGTCGGCTGAGCAGCACCGCGAAGGCGGCGTGCACGGCCATGAACACGCTGGCGTTGTGCCTGCGGGCCAGCGCAGCTAGGCCGCGGTGCACCTCGGCGTCGATCGTGAAGTCGATCCGAGACCCGCGCAGCGACTGCATGGGCGGCCGCGGCCGGTCCACCGGCAGCTCGAGGAGATCGGGCACACCGGCCAGCGTTTTCTTCCAGAAGCCCAGCTGGGTGGAGATCAGGCTGTCCGGGTCGTTCTCGCTGCCGAGGCGTTCACGCTGCCAGATCGCGTAGTCGGCATATTGCACCGGGAGCGGCGCGAAGCCGGGCTCCCGGCCGGCAGCCCGGGACGCGTACGCCACCATGACGTCACGCACGAAGGGCGCCGTGGATTCGCCGTCCGTGGACACATGGTGCACGACTAACGCAAGCACGTAGTCCTGCGGTCCGACCTCGAACAGTTGTGTCCGGATCGGCGGGACGTCGGCGGTGACGTCGAACCCGGTGGTGACCATCTCGAACAGCCGCGACCTCAGTTCGGTCTCGGTGACCGGCGCGGGCGCGACATCGATCGGCACCTGTGCAACCGGAAGGATCACCTGGTGTGGGCCTTCCGCCGAATCGGGGTAGACCGTGCGCAGCGACTCGTGCCGTTCCAGCACGTCGAACACCGCGGACTGCAGTGCGTCGACGTCCAGCGCGCCCGTCAAGCGGACCGCAAGGGGGATGTTGTACGCGGGTGAGTCCGGGTCGAACCGGTTGATGAACCACATGCGGGACTGTGCCAGCGACAGCGGGATACGCGCAGGCCGTTGGACGGCGCGCAACACGGGACTGTCGGTGTCCCGCGCGGCCAGAGCAGACGCCCGCGTGGCCAGTTCGGCCACCGACGGGGCCTCGAACAGCTCGCGTACGCCGACTCGGCCACCGACAATGTGACCGATACGTGACACCACACGGGTGGCGCTGAGCGAGTTGCCACCGAGGTCGAAGAAGCTGTCGTCCACGCTCACCTCGGTTAGCCCGAGGACATCCGTGAAGATGTCGGCGATCGACTGTTCAAGTGATGTCGATGGGGCACGGTACTCGGCTACCGACGACACGAATTCCGGCTCGGGTAGCCGAGTGCGATCAAGCTTCCCGATGGTCGTCAGAGGGATCTCGTCGAGGAAGATCACGACGGTGGGAACCATGTACGGCGGCAGGGTCTCGCCGACCACAGCCTTCAGGTCGTCTGCCTCGAGAGTGCCGCCCATGGCTGGCAGCACGTAGGACACGAGCGCGGTCTGACCGGACGGGTCCTGGCGACCCACCGTGACGGCGAACTCCACCGACGAGTGCGCGGCCAGCGCCGCATCGATTTCACCGAGTTCGACGCGGAACCCGCGGACCTTTACCTGGAAGTCGGACCGGCCGACGTACTCCACCCGATGTCCGTCGGCCCAGCGCACGACGTCGCCGGTGCGGTACATGCGCGCGCCGGGCTCGCCGAACGGGTTGGCTACGAACCGCTCCGCCGTGACCGACGGACGGTTGTGGTAGCCGCGGGTCACCGACGGACCGCAGATGTAGAGCTCTCCGGGAACTCCCTCCGGCACCGGACGCAACCGCGAATCGAGGATGAGGGATTCGACGCCACGCAGCGGCGAACCGATCGTCACCCGCTCACCCGCCACCATCGGTTCGGTGATGGTGACGATGACCGTGGTCTCGGTGGGACCGTAGGCGTTGCGCATCTCGCGGCCCGGAGCCCACCGTGCCACGAGTTCCGGTGTGCAGGTGTCGCCACCGACCACGACGGACGTGACGGAGTCGAGCCCGTCGGGGTCGACGGTCATCAGCGCGGTCGGGGTGATGACCACGTTGTTGACCCGTTCGCGGCGGATCAGGTCGGCGAGTTCGTCGCCGCCGTAGACATCCGCGGGCGAAATCACCAGAGTGGCACCCGCGCTGAACGCGGCGAGCATCTCCCCGACCGAAGTATCGAAGCTCGGCGACGCCACGTGCAGGAATCGGGACCTCGGCGACACGACGTAGTGCTCGCGCACCTCGTGGGTGAGGTTCGCCAGACCGCGGTGGGTCACGACGACGCCCTTCGGCTTACCCGTCGAACCCGAGGTGTAGATGAGGTACGCCGGATGGTCGACCGTGAGGAGACGGATGCGGTCATTGTCCTCGACCGGGCCCGCCTCCTCCAAATCGACGTCGGCGACCAGCTTTTCGTTGTCAAGCTGCAACCACGTCACGGCCTGTGGGAGGCTGTCGTGCACGCCTGACACAGTGAGGCCCAGGCCCGCACCCGAGTCCGACAACATCTCGGCCACGCGGTCGAACGGAAGCTTCGGGTCCACGGGCAGGTAGGCGCCGCCGGCCTTCGCGATCGCCCAAATTCCCCAAATGGATTCGACAGAACGCGTGATCGCGAGAGCAACATAGGTCTCCGGACCGACGCCGTGCCCAATGAGCACTCGTGCCAAGCGGTTGGACTGCTCATCGAGCTGACGGTAGGTCAGCTCACGTCCCTCGAAAGATACCGCGGTTGCATCCGGAGCGATCTCGACCCCGGAACGCAGCAGATCGGGCAGCACCTGCGGTGCCACCGAATCGAGACCTCGCACGGGCGCGATTGCCGCCTTCTCCTGCGGATCGAGGATCTCGATGTCACCGAGCACTGCCGACGGCTCGGTCGAGACCACGTCGAGGATGCGGGCGAACCTCCTCGCGAAGCCCTGGATCGTGTCCTCATCGAACAGATCTGTCGCGTAGTTGAAGGACGCGGAGATACCCGCTGCTCCCCCGTCGACGTAGCGCTCGCCGACACTGAGCTGGAGATCGAATTTCGCCACATCCAAAGGCGTTTCGAGTACCGACACCTCCAGTCCGGGGAGTTCGAGCGTGGTGCCGGTGCTGTTGTTGAACGCCAGCGCGACCTGAAACAGCGGTTGATGCGCGGTCGAGCGGGGCACCTTCAGCACCTCGACCAGGCGCTCGAAGGGGACGTCGCCGTGCGCGAATGCCTCGAGGTCCGCCTCGCGAACCTGCTCGAGCAACTCGACGAAACGGGCGTCCGGGTTCACCGTGCTCCGCAACACCAACGTGTTGACGAACATGCCGACCATGTCGTCGACTTCCCGAACGCCGCGACCGGCGATCGGGGTTCCGATGGCGAGATCGGTGTCGGAGCTGAGGCGCTCGAGCAGCACCGCGAACGCCGCGTGCACAACCATGAACATGCTCGCGTTGTTCCGGCGCGCAACAGCGGCCAGCGCTCGATGCGTCTGCGCATCGATCTCGAACGCGAATGTCGCGCCCCGCAACGACTGCACCGGCGGACGCTGATGGTCGGTGGGCAATTCGAGCAGTTCAGGGAGGTCTGCGAGTGCACTACTCCAGTAGCCGATCTGGCGCGCCGCGATCGAACCCGGTTCGGATTCGTCGCCGAGCACCTGACGCTGCCACAGTGCGAAATCCGCGTATTGCACCGAGAGCGGATTCCAACCGGGCTCTGTGCCCGCAGCGCGCGCGACATACGCTTCCATCATGTCGCGGAACAGCGGCGCCATCGATGCACCGTCAGCCGAGATGTGGTGGACGACGAGGACGAGGATGTACTCGTTCTCGCTCACCTGCAGAAGGCGGACGCGAAACGGAACGGAAATGCTGACGTCGAAACCGGCGTTTGCCAGTTCCCTGGCCTGCCTGTACAGCTCGGCTTCGTCGCCCGCAGACTCGGCGACCAACGGCGGCACCGCATCCGAGGCCGGGAGAATGACCTGATACGGCCCGTCGGGCGACTCGGGAAACACGGTGCGCAGCGACTCGTGCCGTTCCACGACATCAGCAAGAGCAGCGTGCAGAGCCTCGAGGTCCAGGTTTCCACGCAGGCGTAGCGCCATCGGCAGGTTATACGCCCCCGACCCGGTGTCGAACTGGTTGATAAACCACATCCGAGACTGTGCCAGTGACAGCGGAATCCGTTCCGGACGCGGGCCGGAGACCAGTGGAACACGGGGCCGGTCGTCGTCGACAGCCTGCTCGACCAGCGCAGCAACACCCTCGACGGTGGGGTTCTCGAACACCGAACGCACCGTGAGCTCCGTGCCGAGAGCCATGTCGAGACGTGCAACGACTCGGGTGGCACTGAGCGAGTTCCCGCCGAGATCGAAGAATGAATCGGTGGCTCCGACCCTGTCGATTCCGAGGACCTGCGCGAAGACGCCCGCCACGACCTCCTCGACCTCGGTCCGCGGTACGACGTACTCGCGATGCTCCGATTCGAAATCGGGTTCCGGCAGGCGCTTGCGGTCGACCTTGCCGTTGTTGTTGAGCGGCATCGACTCGAGCATCACGAGTGCGTCCGGAACCATGTGCGCGGGCAGCTTCTTCTCGAGCGAGGCCAAGACCTCGCGCGAGTGCAGCTCGCCCTCGGCCGGCACCGCGTACGCCACGAGGCGCTGACCCTGCGGACTCTCATGCACTACTGCCACCGTCTGGTAGACGTCGGGGTGGGCGAGCAGCGCGAACTCGATCTCACCAAGTTCGATACGCAGTCCGCGAATCTTGACCTGGAAGTCGGTACGGCCCAGGAAGTCGTAGTTCTTGTCGTTTCGACGACGCACGAGGTCGCCGGTTCGATACATGCGCGTTCCTGGAGCACCGAAAGGGTCGGCGATGAAACGGGTCGAGGTGACACCGAACATGTTGCCGTACCCGCGGCCAACCGCGATGCCACCGACGTACAGCTCACCCGTCATGCCGTCCGGCACTCGGCGCAGACGGCCGTCGAGAACATAGAGAGCAACGTTGTCCAGCACGGGTCCGATCGGCAGACGCAGCTGATCGGACACCGCGTCCGCTGGCTGGATCACGTACGACGTCACGATGTCTGACGCCTCGGTGGGCCCGTAGCTGTTGTGGCACCGTACGCCTCGGTCGAGGAACTTCTTCAGCGGCGCCGCCTTGACGGCTTCGCCACCGAGCGCAATGGTGCGAACGGAGGCGAGTTCCTCATCGTTCTCCAGCTCGGCGACGATCTCGAATGCTCCGGGCGCCATGTTGACCACAGTCAACTCGTTCTCGGCGATCTGCCGCAGAATCGACTGCGGCTCGAAGCCTTCCACCGCGAGATGGATCGCGCCTCCCGAAGACAGCGTTCCCCACACCGTCTTCTGGGTGAGGTCGAATCCCGGAGCCGACGACACCAGAACACCGTCGCCCTGCTGGAGGGAGAGCTGCCCCCGGAACCAGACCATCATGTTGCAGAAGCCGGTCATCGGTACAAGCGCGGGCTTCGGCCTGCCGGTGGACCCTGACGTGGAGATCACGTATGCCAGGCGTGCACCGGAACCCGGCTCCGCCCAACGGTTGTCGGGATCGGTGCCCTCGCGTACGGCGAGTGCCTCGGACACATCGGGATCGTCGAGAACGAGCACGTCGGCATTCACACCGTCCGCGTCGGCCCACGAGCACGTGCTGATCACCACGCGAGCGCCACAGTCCTCGATCATGGCCGCGATGCGCCCTGCCGGATACGCCGGATCGATCGGAGCATAGGCCGCTCCGGCCTTCCAGGTCGCCAGCATGCCCACGATCCACTCGATCGAACGCGGGACGACGAGGGCTACCACGTCGTCCGGACGGACTCCGCGAGCCACCAGCTCGTGCGCAACCCGGTTCGCACGCGTGTTCAACTCGCGCCGCGACAGTCGGGTCCCGTTACCTACGAGCGCGAGAGTCTCCGGGTCGAGACTCACCTGCTCGTGCCAGCACTCGATCAGATCGACAGGAAGGGCATCTACGCGTCCGTCGGACGTCGAGGTGGCCTCGGCGATCACCCCGGCGAGCATGCCTGCGAACTGATCCGCGAAACCCTCACCGGACGCACCGTCGAGCAGACCGGGCAGCAAGGTGGACAGCGCCACAGTCACCGCGGCCTCCGGACCGACACCGACACTCGCCAAGGTTCTGGCCAGCTCGCCAGACTTCTCGTGCCACTGGCGATATGTGACGTCTATTCCGTTGTGCGACAGCGCGATGCCCTCGGGGTTGATCGATGCCGCAGCGTCGAGCAGCTCCGGCAGCGGCTTCGCCGCCAATTCCTCGGCGACACTGTGCGAACCGAGCGACGCCACGGGTACTTCGGACGCGACGCGGCTGTGGAGCTCCGCATGCTCGTCGGCCGACAGGATGTCGATGTCGCCGACCACGACGGAACTGTCCGCCACGACCGCGTCGAGGATGCGCTGGAAACGATCCGCGTACGTGCCCACGGTCGCCTCATCGAAGATGTCGGTGGCATAGGTGAGGACCGCCCGCGTCGGGCCTTGGGCGTCTGCTCCCTGCTCGTCGATTGCGAGCGTCAGATCGAACTTCGCGAGGGTGGCTTCACTGTCCAGTGCCGTCACGGTCAGTCCCGGCAGCTCGAGCTGGGCGGTCTCGTTGTTCTGGAAGGTCAGCATGACCTGCACCAACGGTGCATAGGAGTTGGACCGCACCGGCGCGAGCGCTTCGACCAGTCGCTCGAAAGGCACATCCGTGTGCTCGAAGGCGCCGAGATCCGTCTCGCGCGCACTCTCCAGGACGTCGCCGAAGGTGGCCGATTGCGCGACCTTCGTACGCAGCACGAGCGTGTTGACGAACATACCGACGAGGTCGTCGAGGGCGGCATCTCCGCGACCACCCACCGGGGTGCCCACCGTGATGTCCTCGGTCCCGCTCATCCGCGAGAGGAGCACCGCGAAGGCTGCATGCACCACCATGAAGACGGTCGCGTTGTGCCGACGGGCGACCTCGGCGAGTGCGGCCTTCTGCTCGGCATCGATCTCGAACTCCACACGCGCACCCTGTGGCGACCTATGGGGGATCCGCTGACGGTCCAATGGGAGGTCGAGCAGGGCCGGGAGGTCCGCGAGGGCGTCCTTCCAGTACTCGAGCTGCTTCGACGCCGGGGACGTCGGGTCATCCTCCGAGCCGAGCACCTCACGCTGCCACAACGCAAAGTCGGCGAACTGCACCGGAAGCGGCGTCCAGCCAGGCTGCCCGCCGACAATCCGAGCACTGTAGGCGGTCAGCAGGTCCCGCGCAAGAGGCGCCATGGACCCGCCGTCCGCGGAAATGTGGTGGATCACGATGACGACAACGTGCTCGGTGCTCTCGAGCCGGTAGAGCGCGGCCCGCACCGGTACCGACTTGGTGACGTCGAAACCGGTGGTCCCGAAAGCGAGAACCTTCTCCTGCAACTCCTGCTCATCGGACACAGCAACGAGCGGAAGCCCGAGGTCGACATCACCGGCGGAGCGCACGACCTGGTAAGGCCCCTCCGGAGAATTCGGGAACTCGGTGCGAAGCGATTCGTGCCGTTCGAAGACGTCTCCGAGCGCGCAACGCAACGCCTCCACATCAAGTGCACCCGAAAGACGCAGGGCAAGAGGAATGTTGTAGGACGGTGACGCGGGATCGAAGCGGTTGGCGAACCACATCCGCTGCTGCGCGAGAGACAGCGGGATACGGTCGGGGCGCGGACGAGGAACGAGCGCGGGGCGGGTAACCGACCCGGAGCCGCGTTCCGCCACGCGCCGGGCGAGGCCTGCGACGGTCGGGGCCTCGAACAGTTCTCGCACACCGAGGTCGGTGCTCAGCGCTGCGTTGAGCCGCGACACCAAGCGCGTTCCCGCGATCGAGTTTCCACCAAGCATGAAGAAGTCGTCATCCAGACCGACATTCTGATCGGTACCAAGCACCTCGGCGAAGATCGACGCCAGGATCGTTTCGACGTGTGTAACAGGCGTCCGAAACGCGTGCGCTTGGTCGTGGAAGTTGGGCTGCGGCAGGGCTTGACGATTGATCTTGCCGGCCGGAGTCAGGGGTATTGCCTCAATTGCGACGATTGCCGTCGGCACCATGTATCCAGGAACGAATGTTCCGACGAAGTCGAGAACTGCAGTCTCGTCGAGGTCCGCCCCGGATGTGACAAGCACATAAGACACGAGCGTGGGATCACCCGTTGGGCCGGGCACCACAGACGTCGTAGCGAAGTCAATGCCTGGGTGCCTTCCGAGAACAGCATCGATCTCTCCAAGTTCGATGCGGAAGCCACGCACCTTCACTTGAAGGTCGGATCGACCAACGTAATCAAGGGTCAGATCGCCGCTCTCGCCTTGAAGCCAGCGAACGACGTCGCCAGTCCGGTACATCCGCGAACCTGGATCACCGAACGGATTCGCCACGAAGCGGTCGGCACTGAGACCCGCTCGTGCGTGATATCCACGGGCCAGCGCCGCACCGGAAACATAGAGTTCACCCGACACCCCAAGCGGTGTCGGTCGGAGACGCGCATCAAGCACAAGCGCAGCAGACCCACGGACGGGACCACCGATTGTCACCCGCTCGCCGACGGTCATCGGCCCGTTGAGGTTGGTCATGACCGTAGCTTCCGTGGGTCCGTACGCATTGAACATCTGCACGGAGGACGACCAACGATCTGCCAGCTCACGAGGGCATGCTTCGCCACCCGTCACGACTACCTCGAGCGACGGCAATCCCGTCGGATCCAGCGATGCCAGCACGGCAGGGGTCGCGAAGGCGTGGGTTACCTGCTCGGTGGAGATGAGGTGCTTCAGCTCCTCCCCACCGTAGATGTCTGCGGGCGCGATCACCATGGTCGCCCCCGCCGGGGTGGCCATCAGCAACTCCAGCACCGACGCGTCGAAGCTCGGCGACGCGAAGTGCAGAGTACGGGAGGTGGTGTCGATCCCGTACCGTTCGCGCTGTTCAGCCGCGAAGTTCGCAAGACCGCGGTGCGTAACCACGACACCCTTGGGCTGCCCGGTGGTACCGGACGTGTAGATCACGTAGGCGCTGTTGGCCGGTGTCACCGCCGTGCGACGGTCCGTTTCCGCGACGGGAGCAGTGGAGTAACGCGCGCAGGAGTGTTCGAATTCTTCGCTGTCGAGGATCAGCCAATCGACGTTCTCTGGAAGCCGTCCGACCTCGGAGCTAACCGAAAGCCCTAGCGACACACCGGAATCGGTGATCATGTGAGCGATGCGCTCGTCGGGGTAGCGCGGGTCGACCGGGACGTAGGCGCCGCCACTCTTGGCGACGGCCCAGATGCCGACGATGGACGCGATCGAGCGGGTGATCGCGAGCCCGACGAACGTCTCCGCGCCGACTCCGCGCTCGATCAGGATGCGCGCCACGCGGTTGGACCACTCGTCCAGCTCGCGATAGGTAATGCTGTCACCGCCCGCGACGATCGCGTCCCCGTCCGGATTCGCGGTGACCGCCGCCGACAGCAGTTCGACCAGCGTCGTGGGTGATACGCCCTCGATACCGCAGACCGGTGTCAATTCCACGGTCTCCCGCGGGTCGAGGATGGGAATGTCTCCAACCGCGACGTCGGTGCCGGTCGACACAGCGTCGAGGATCCGGACGAACCGGTCCACGAATCCCTGTACCGTACCTGCGTCGAAGATCTCCGTGGCGTAGCCGAAGGACCCGGTGATGCCGGTCGGAGCGCCCGCGTCGGACCACTCCTCCTGCAGGTCGACAGTGAGGTCGAACTTGCTGAATTCGACGTCGACCACGCCGGGGGTGGCTTCGAGGCCCGCGAACTCCAGTGCGGGAATTCCGTTGACCTGGTGCGTCAGGACGACCTGGAACAGCGGTGTGTGCGCCGTGGATCGGGCCGGCTTCAACGCGTCGACCAACTGCTCGAACGGAACGTCCTGGTGGCTGAACGCCTTCAGGTCTTGCTCACGGACCTGCTCGAGAAGAGTGCTGAACGACGCACCGGGCTCGACCTCCGTCCGCAGCACCAGAGTGTTGACGAACATGCCGACGAGGTTGTCGAGCGCCTCGTGGCCGCGCCCTGCGATCGCCGTGCCAATGGCGATGTCTGTCGTCGAACTCAGCCGCGCCAGCAGCACGGACAATGCCGCATGCAGCACCATGAACAGGGAGACGTTGTGCTCCCGCGCCGTCTCGCCGAGCCGGCGGTGCAGGTCGGCGTCGACAGTGAAGCCGACGGCCCCGCCGGCCATCGACCGCTGCGCGGGCCGCGGCCGGTCGGTCGGGAGCTCGAGCACGTCAGGCACACCCGCGAGGGCCGCCGACCAGAAGTCGATCTGCTGCGCCGCAAGGGACTCAGGGCCATCCTCGGGTCCGAGGAGTGCCCGCTGCCAGATCGCGTAGTCGGCGTACTGCACCGGGAGTTCGGGCCACTGCGGCTCCACGCCCTCCCGGCGCGCCGCGTAGGCCGCCATGATGTCGCGGGCGAGCGGCAGCGTCGAGGCACCGTCGGACGCGATATGGTGCATCACCATAACCAGCATGTGGTCGTCGGCGCCGATCCGGAACAGACGCGCGCGGACCGGCAGAGTGTCGGTGACGTCGAATCCCTGCGAACCGAACTCGAACAGCCGCGCCTGCAGATCCATTTCGGTGACGTCCACCGGTTCGAGATCCAGGTCGACGTCCGAAATTGGCAGGATCACCTGGTGCGCGCCGGAATCCGAGTCCGGGAACACCGTCCGCAGAACCTCGTGGCGCGCGACGACGGCCTTCAATGCCGACGCCATCGCCGCAACATCCAGCTCACCCCGGAGCCGCACGGTGAGTGGCACGTTGTAGGCCGGCGACGCCGGGTCGAACCGGTTGAGAAACCACATCCGCTGCTGCGCCAGCGACAGTGGAACTTCCTGGGGCCGGTCCTGCGCGACGAGAGCGGGGCGCGGAGTTCCGTCGCCACCCTGCTGCCCGACGAAGGCGGCCAGTTCGGCGACGGTGGGAGCCTCGAAGAGATCCCGCATGCCGACGGTCGCGCCCGTCGTGGCGGACAAGCGGGCCGCCACCCGAGTGGCGCTGAGTGAATTACCGCCGAGATCGAAGAACGACGCGTCGACGCTCACGCGATCGACACCGATCACGTCGCCGTAGATAGCGGCCACGACCTCTTCGAGAGGGGTACTCGGAGCGACGAACTCGGCGCTGTCTGCTGCGAATTCGGGTTCCGGAAGAGCCTTGCGATCGATCTTGCCGCTCGAGTTGAGCGGCATCTCGTCGACGACGACCACAGCATCCGGAACCATGTGTGCAGGCAGCACAGAGCGCAGGCGCGGGGTGATGTCGTGTCCCTCCACTGTCGCGCCAGCCACGGCGGTGACGTATCCGACGAGCCGCTGCAGACCGTCGCGTTCGTGGACGACGACTATCGATTGCTTGACCTCGTCCATCGCGGTCAGGGCCGACTCGATCTCACCGAGCTCGACCCGCAGACCGCGGATCTTGACCTGGAAGTCACTGCGCCCGAGGAAGATCAGCTCACCGTCGGCGCGCTCGCGCACAAGGTCGCCGGTCCGGTACATGCGGGAGGCGGCATCGCCGACGGGGTTGGCGACGAAACGCGCGGCGGTGGTGCCAGTCATCCCCCCGTAACCGCGGCCCACTACGACGCCGCCGATGTACAACTCGCCGGTCACGCCTGCGGGCACGGGGCGCAGCCGCTTGTCCAGCACGTAGTAGTCGGCACCGGGCAGCGGGGACCCGATGGGGATCGGGGTCTCCTCGGCGCCGGGCGCGGTCAGGTCCAGTTCGTAGGAGGCGCTCACATCCGACGCTTCCGTGGGGCCGTAGGAGTTGACGAGGCGGACACCACGACCGATCAGCTTCACGTACGCGGCCGGCCGGATCTGCTCCCCACCGAGAACGACGCAGTCCAGCGATGCCAAGAGGTCGTCGACGTCGAGTTCGGCCAGCAGTTCGAAGGCGCTGGGCGCCATGTTGACGACGCGGACGTCCCCCATGGCGAGGTGACGGAGGATGTCCGCCGGATCGAATCCCTCGGCTGCGAGATGGATCACACCGCCGGAGATCAGCGGAACCCACACGTTCTTCTGGGTGAGGTCGAACAGCGGCGAGCTCGCGACGAGGACACCCGTGCCGTCGCCGATGCGAATTTCGTCGCGGTACCACCGGTAAGTGTTCATCACACCAGCCATCGGCACCATTGTCGGCTTCGGCCGTCCCGTCGAACCCGACGTCGAGATGACGTAAGCGAGACGGGCTCCCGCCTCGTCGTCCGTCCACGGGTCGAACGCGAGGTCGCTCGCGTCGTACTCGGCCAGCGCCGCGACTGTCTCAGGAGCGTCGAGGACGACGGCGTTATCAAGAACGATGTCGCCCAACGGATTCCGATGAAGTTCGCGCCACGACGCAGTGGTGATCGCCGTTCGCGCGCCACTGGTCTCCACCAGACCGGCGATACGCTCGAGAGGCCACGCCTGGTCGAGTGGCGAGTACGCGGCACCGACCTTCCATGCGGCGAGCATCCCGACGACCCAGTCGAGCGAACGCGGGACGATCAACGCGACGACGTCGTCGACACCGACACCCCGATTCGCGAGTTCGCGGGCAACCTGGTTGGCGCGGCCGTTCAGCTCGGCGCGCGTCGTCGTGACTCTCGCCCCGACCACCACGACGGCGTCGGGGTCGCGCTGCACGTGCTCGTTCCATGCAGCGAGTGGGGACTCCGGCCGGGCCGCGGCCGTATCGGCGGGGCCCGCCTGTTCCGAGACGATCGGTGCGGCCGTGTACTTGTCGAGGTCGATGTCTCCGACGAGCGCGTGCGCATCGGCGATCACCGTGTCCAGGATGGCGCTGAATCCATCGGTCCCGTCCTCGGTCGGCGGGGCCATCATGATCGTGGGTACCAAGCCTGACAGAACCACCGAAACGATCGCGTCCGGACTCATGCCTCGCTCGGCGAGCGGACCGGACATCATTCGTAGTCTGTCGTCGAACTCACGATACGTCACCTGCATGCCGTCATGTGCGACCGCGACGGCGTCGGGAGCGACCTCGACCGCAGCAGCCAGAAGCTGCGGGAGCTCGCGAACGGTCATCGTGCGGGCGGGCCTAACAGGGCTCAACTTTGCTCTTTCACGTTCGGTGAGAATATCGATGTCACCCACGGCGACATCGGGGTCGGTGACGACGGCTCGGAGAATGCGGTCGAAACGCTCCGCGATCCGCTCCACGCTCGCCCGTTCGAACAGGTCGGTGGCGTACGTGAACCGGCCGGTGAGTCCCACGGGCTTACCGGTGTCGTCGACTCGCTCGGTCAGGGTGAGCGTGAGGTCATACTTCGCGCCCTCGCCCAAGTCCTCGAGCACTCGCACCGACAGGCCGGGCAGCTCGAGAGCACCGATACGGTTGTTCTGGAACGACAGCATCACCTGGAAGAGCGGCGAGTACGCGGTCGAACGCCGGACACGGAGAGTCTCCACCAGGCTTTCGAACGGCACGTCGGAGTTTTCGAAGACGTTCAGGTCGTGCTCTCGTACCCGCGTGAGCAAATCTCCGAACCCGTCGCCCGCGTGCACCTCGGTACGCAGGACGAGCGTGTTGACGAACATTCCCACCAGGTCGTCGAGAGACTGGTCCCGGCGCGCCGCACTGGGGGTGCCGATAGCGATGTCGTCGGTGCCGCTGAGCCGCGAGAGCAGCGTCGCGAGAGCGGTGTGCGCGACCATGAACAGCGACGCGCCTCGCGCCTTCGCGAGTCGCTCGAGCCCGTCGTAGACCTGTGACTCGATTCCGAAGTCGATGAAGTCTCCCCGCATCGACTGCCGGTGGGGCCGCGGGCGATCGGTCGGGAGTTCGAGCAGCTCCGGAGCGCCCGACAGCGTCTCCGACCAGTACGCGATCTGCTTCGCCGCGAGCGAATGGGTATCGGCGGGGTCGCCGAGGACTTTGCGCTGCCACAGTGCGAAATCTGGGTACTGCACCGGCAGCGGCTGCCACAGCGGAGCGACGCCGGCGGTACGTGCACTGTAGGCGACCATGACGTCCCGAGCGAGCGGCGACATCGACGCACCGTCGGCGCAGATGTGGTGCACGACGAGGACGAGCAGGAACTCGCTCTCGCTCGTGGCGAACAGACGGATACGCAGCGGGGGCGCGACCGTGACGTCGAATCCGTCGGTGGCGAATTCGGTGAGGGCCGTGTGAAGTTCGGCCTCGGTCACCGGGACGGGCGTCAAGTCGAGCGGAACCTGCTCGATGTCGACGACCTGCTGGTAAGGGCCGTCGTCGGAGTCGGGGAATGCTGTCCGTAGGGACTCGTGCCGTGCGAGCACATCCGACACGGCCGACGACATCGCGTCGATGTCGAGCGAACCGGACATCCGCACGGCGAGCGGGATGTTGTACGCCGAGGACGCCGTGTCGAACCGGTTCATCAGCCACATGCTCTGCTGAGCCATCGACAGCGGAACGCGCTGGGGACGCGGTCCCGCGACAAGTGCTGGGCGGTCGGAGCCGGTGCCTGCCTGCTCGGCCACCTTGACGGCGAGCCGTTCCACGGTCGGCGCCTCGAACAACTCGCGCACACCCAGGCGGGTGCCCGCGGCGGCGTTGAGCCGGGCGACAGCCTTGGTGGCCACGAGCGAGTTCCCGCCGAGGTCGAAGAAGGACTCGACGACACTGATCTTCGCGAGCCCGAGCACGTCGGCGAGGACATCGGCGACCAGTTCCTCGGTGGGCGTACGTGGTTCGACCATCTCCCCCTGCAGGGAGTCGAAGTCGGGCTCGGGCAGAGCCCGCCGATCGAGTTTGCCTACGGTGGTGAGCGGGATCTCGTCGAGAACGATGACCGCGCTCGGCACCATGTGCGCCGGCAGCGTATGGCCGACGAAATGCATCACCTCGGTGGCGTCCACCGAGGCGCCTGCGGTGGGCAGCACGTACGACACGAGAGCGGTCGAACCCGACGGCATCGCCGTGCCGAGTGTGGCCGCGAACTCGACGTCCGGGTGCTTGACCAATGCCGCGTCGATCTCGCCGAGTTCGATCCGGAAGCCACGGACCTTCACCTGGAAGTCGCTGCGGCCCACGTACTCCACGCCGTAGCCGGCGCGATGCCCGCGATCGACGACGAACCGGACGATGTCGCCCGTGCGGTACATCCGGCTTCCGTTGTCGCCGAACGGGTTCGCGACGAACCGTTCTGCGGTGAGGCCCAAGCGGTCGTGGTAGCCGCGCGCGAGACCGGGGCCTGCGATGTACAATTCCCCCGCCACGCCGACGGGTACCGGGCGCAGCAGTTCGTCGAGAACGTAGACGGTGACACCGCAGACGGGACCGCCGATCTCGATCCGGCTTCCGGACACCAGCAAGCCGCTGATGTTGCTCATGACGGTGGCCTCGGTGGGTCCGTAGCCGTTGTACATCCGGCGACCCGGCGCCCAGCGTTCCACCAGTTCCGGCGGGCACGCCTCGCCGCCGACCACGACGACCTCGAGCCGGTCGAGTCCGGCCGGCTCCACCGACGCGAGCGCCGCCGGCGTGACGAAGGCGTGGGTGACATTGTTGTCCGCGAGGAAGTTTCGGAGTTCCTCACCGCCGTACAGGTCTGCGGGGGCAACGACCATCGTCGCGCCGCAGCCGAAGGCGAGCAGCAATTCGAGGACGGACGCGTCGAAGCTCGGGGACGCGAAGTGCAGGGTTCGCGCCGACGGGCTCACCCCGTAGTGGGTGCGTTGCTCGGCGGAGAAGTTGGCCAGACCGGTGTGAGTGACGACGACACCCTTGGGCAGACCGGTGGTACCGGATGTGTAGATCATGTACGCGGGGTGGTCGAGCTGCACCGGCGCGGTCCGCTCGGAATCCGTGACCGGCTCCGCCGACTTCGGGGCGCACAGCGCGTCGCATTCGGAGGAGTCGAGGGCGAGCCATTCGACGTCCGAGGGAAGGGTGTCCTGCTGAGCGATCACGGTCAGGCCGAGGATCGCGCCGGAGTCGGCGACCATGTGTGCGATGCGCTCGGACGGGTAGCGGGGGTCGACGGGCACGAAGGTGCCGCCGGCCTTGGCCACTGCCCATGTTCCGATCACCGAGTGCAGCGAGCGTGTCATCCCGAGCGCTACAGACGTTTCCGGTCCCACACCGCGATCGACGAGAACCCGGGCGAGTCGGCTCGAGCGCGCGTCGAGTTCCGCGTAGGTGAGCGATTCGCCGTCCGCGACGAGAGCGGTGCGCTCGCCGTTCTCGGCCGCGGTCGCGGCGAGGATCTCCGGCAGCGACAGCGGTGTGGCGGCGTCGGTGCCGTGCGCCGCCAGCAGGGAGGCACGCTCATCAGGGGCGAGGATGTCGATGTCCGCGACAAGTGTGTCGACGTCGCCGGACAGCGCACCGAGCACGCGGACGACCCGCTCCATGATCTCCTCGACCTCGGCGGCCTCGAAGATCTCGGGAAGGAACTTGGCCGTCAGGTGCAGCCGCGGGTCGGTCATCGCGACGATCGCCAGTGGGTAGTGCGTGGCGTCGTTGGACGTCACGTCGAGAACGCGGAGACCCTCGATGTCGCTGCTCTTGGTGAGCGCCTCACGGTCGAGCGGGTAGGACTCGTAGACCATCAGGGTGTCGAACAGCGCGCCGAGGCCGAGTCCCTGCTGGATGTCGGTGAGCCCGACGTGATGGTGATCGAGCAACTCGGTCTGCTCGTGCTGAATGCGGTCGAGGAGGGTGCGGACGGCGTCCCCAGCCCGCACGCGGACCCGCACGGGCAGGGTGTTGATGAAGAGCCCGAGCATGGACTCGATGCCGGGCACCTGCGGCGGACGTCCCGAGACGGTGGTGCCGAACACCACGTCGTCCCGTCCGGTCAGCCTGCCCAGCACGATTCCCCACGCGGCCTGGACGAGGGTGTTCATGGTGACGCCGAGTTCGCGCGAGCGCGCGGTCATGTCGGCGAGCAGGTCGTCCGGCAGGTCGATCACGAGCTCACCGGGGGTGAGCGTCGGGGCGGTCTCCGCGTGCGCGGGCGCGAGGAGCGTGGGCTCCTCGATGCCGCCCAGGGCCTTCGTCCACGCGGCCACGGGCACCTGCGGGTCCTGCGCGGACAGCCACTCGAGGTAGCTGCGGTACGGACGCGGCTGCGGCAGTGCCAGCGCGTCGCCGTTCACGGCGTACAGGGTCAGCAGATCCTGGATGAGGATCGGCAGCGACCAGCCGTCGAGGAGGATGTGGTGGTTGGTGACGGCGAACCGGTAGCGGTCCTCGCCCGTCTCGACCAGCAGGAATCGTACCAGAGGCGGTGCGGTCATGTCGAACCGGTGCGTCCGGTTCGCGAGCATCAGCGCATCGAGTTCCGCCTCGCGGTCGGCGTCGGACGCGGCCGAGAGGTCGACGTGTGTCCACGGCACGTCCACCCGGTCGACGATCACCTGCATGCCGGTGCCGTCGTCGCCCGCGACGAACGCGGTGCGCAGGTTGGGGTGCCTCGCGACGAGCGACTCCGCGGCACGGCGGAGACGGTCGGTGTCGACGGATCCGCCCAGGTCCATGACGAGCTGGGTGGTGTACACGTCGGTGGCGGTACCGGCCAGCGACGCGTGGAACAGCAGGCCCACCTGCAGCGGGGCCAGCGACCAGACGTCGGCGAGCGCGGGGTAGTCGCTCTCGAGAGTGTCGATCCGGCTCTGACTCAGGGAAACGAGGTCGAGGTCCGACGGCGTCCGGCCACCGGCTCCGGGCCGCTTCGTGTAGTCGACGAGCCCTTCGAGCGCGCGCGTCCACAGGCCGGTGAGCTCGCCCACCTCGGAGTCGGTGAGAACACCCTGGGGGAAGTCGACCGTGGCCGAAAGCCGCTGTTCGCCTTCGACATCCACGATCATCGCGTTGATGTCGAGGGCGAAGTGCACCGGCATCTCGCTGTTGCGGGTACCGGTCAGCTCCATCGTGTCGGTGTCGGGCACCCAGCCCGCCGCCCGGAACGCGTCGGGGATCTCGCCCACCGACACGCGACCGAGGTAGTTGAAACTGATCTGAGGGCCCGGCAACCCCGCGAGAACCGCGCGGGTCTCGGCGTTGAGGAATCGCAGCATTCCGTAGCCGATGCCGTGCTCGGGCACCCGGGCGAGTTGTTCCTTCACCGACTTGACGGCCTGACCAGCGGCCGCACCGCCGGCGAGCGCGTCGCGCACGTCGACTCCGGGCGCCGACAACCGGACCGGGAACATGCTGGTGAACCAGCCGACCGTGCGGGAGAGGTCGGCGCCGGGCAACACCGTCTCCTCGCGGCCGTGACCTTCGAGGTGCACGAGGGTCGAGGTTTCGGTGACGCCGCGTTCCGCGCGCCAGGCCGCCACGGCCAGGGCGAGGGCGGTGAGGAGACCGTCGTTGACACCGCCGTGGAAGGCGCGGGGCACGTCGGTCAGCAGACCGTCGGTGACGTCGGCCGGGACCTCCAGGCGGACGCGGCCGGTGGTCGAGACCGTGTCGCGGCCGTCGAGGGCCCGCGAACCGATCAGCGGATCTGCACCGTCGAGGGTGGTGCGCCAGTAGTCGAGTTCGGCCACGCGGCGAGCGCTCCGGGCGTTGTCGGCGAGGCCGTGCGCCCAGCGGCGGACCGAGGTGCCGACCGCCGGAAGCAGAGGGTCGGCCCCGGCGGCGATCTGCGCCCACGCGGATGCGAAGTCGGGCACCAGCACTCGCCAGGACACCCCGTCCACGGCGAGGTGGTGGATCACGACGAGCAGTCGTCCCGACTGCGGGGCGCTCTCGCACTCCCCGCCGTCGCTGTCTTCGCCGTCCCGCGGTGCGAGATCCCCGGAGTCCTCTGCGGGCGCGAACCAGACGAAACGCACCACGCTGCCGGTCGTCGGGTCCAACGTGTCCACCGTGCGCTCGAGGGCGTGCGCGGCGAGCGCCTCGAACGAGTCGGTGCCGGGCCCCTCGCTGAACTCGACGCGATCGACGAGCCGGTCGACGTCGACGGAGCCGATCGGCGCGACCTCCAGCGACCATCCGGCCGGAGAGTCGGTGCGGCGCAACGACGAACGCAGAGCGTCGTGGCGGTCGACGACGGCCGCCAGCGTGCGCACCAGGCGGTCGCGCTCCACCTTCGGCGGCAGGGCCAGGAGAATGGACTGGGAGAAGCGATGGAAGTCGCCGCCCAGCTCCGCCATCCAGTGCACGACCGGTGTCAGCGGCATCGTGCCGATACCGGCGCCCGGCAGTTCCTCGAGGACGTGCACCGTGGCCGATTCGGATGCCGACTTCGCGACCTCGGCGAGCGAGGCCACGGTCTTGCGCTCGAAGACGTCGCGGGCCGTGAACAGGACACCGGCTTCCTTCGCGCGGGACACCAGCTGGATCGAGACGATGCTGTCGCCACCGAGCGCGAAGAACGAGTCGCCGACACTGACCCGAGGCAGACCCAGAACCTCGGCGAACAGTCCTGCGATCGACTCCTCCATGGTGCTGCGAGGGGCCACGTACTCACTGGACTCCGCCGCGAATCTGGGTTCGGGCAGAGCACTCCGGTCGAGTTTGCCGCTCGCGCCGACCGGCATCTCGGCGATCACTACGACGGCGTCGGGAACCATGTACGAGGGCACCGCGCGGCCGACGTGGACCGTCAGATCCTCGACGTCCAGCGCCGAATCGGGTTCGGGGACGACGTAGCCGACGAGCCGCTGCCCCAGGGAACTGTCGTGCACGACCGCAACCGACTGCGCCACATGGGGATACGAGGACATCGCGGCCTCGATCTCGCCCAGTTCGATCCGCAGGCCGCGCACCTTCACCTGGAAGTCGGTGCGACCGAGGTACTCGATGCTGCCGTCGACGCGCCACTTGACGAGGTCGCCGGTGCGGTACAGACGGGTTCCCGCGGCGCCGAAAGGATTGGCCACGAAGCGTTCTGCCGTGAGCTCCGGCCTGCCCTCGTAGCCGCGTGCGACCTGGGCGCCGGCGAGGTAGAGCTCGCCCGCGGATCCGATGGGAGCGGGCCGGAGGTGGCCGTCGAGCACGTACGCCTCGGTATTCCACACCGGGGTGCCGATGGGGATCGTGTGGAGGGTTTCCCGATCCACTTCGCCTGCGGTGGCGTGCACGGTGAACTCGGTGGGGCCGTACAGGTTGTGCAACCCGGCGTCGGACTTCGCGCGGAACGCTGCGGCGACGGCAGGCGGAAATGCCTCTCCCGCAACGAGAACGACGCGCAGGCTGACGAGTTGTTCGCGGTCCGACTCGGCGACGAACACCGACAGCATCGACGGGACGAACGACGTCGCCGTGACCTTCTCGCGCGCGATAACGTCGGCGAGGTAGGCGGGATCGCGATGACCCTCGGGCGCGGCGATCACCAGGCGCGACCCGGAGGCGAGTGCGGCGAACAGTTCCCACACCGACACGTCGAACGTCGTCGGGGTCTTCTGCAGCACGACATCGTCCGCATCGAGCCCGTAGCCCGACGCGATCCACGCGACCTGGTTCAGGACCGAAGCGTGGCTCACCGCCACACCCTTCGGACGTCCGGTGGACCCGGACGTGTAGATGACGTAGGCCGGGTTGGCCGGCCGCAGATCGGCGGCCCGTTCGTCGTCCCGGATCGGGCCTGCCGGGACGCCGCTCAGATCCAGGGTGTCGATCTCCACGACGTCCTGACCGGCGGGGAGGACGAGGCCGTCCCGCGCGACCGTGAGGATGCACAGCGGGCGGGCACTCTCGAGCACGTACGCCGTGCGCTCGGCGGGGTGGTCGGGGTCGAGGGGCACGTACGCGCCGCCCGCCTTGACGACGGCGTACATCGCGACCATGGAATCGAGCGAGCGGCGGATCGCGAGGGCGACCCTCGTCTCCGGACCCACTCCCCTGCCGATCAGCGTCCGGGCGAGACGGTTCACCCGCGCATCGAACTCGGCGTACGTGAGCTCCTCGCCGTCGAAGACGAGTGCCGTCGCGTCGGGTGTGCGCGCGACCTGGGCGTCGAACAGGTCGACGACGGTCCCCGTCGGCGGGGACACGACATCGCCGTTCCACCCGGTCACGACCTGTCCGCGTTCCTCCTCGCTCATCGCGGCCAGGTCCGACACCGAAGCGTCGTCGCCGGCGCCGAGGAAGCGCTCGAAGAAGTCGAAGAAGCGGCTGTGGTGACGGTCCAGCTCGTCCGCGGAGTACAGGTTGGGGTTGGCCTCGAAGTCGATGTGGATCTTGCTGCCTGCCACACCCTGGTAGATGTTCAGCGAGAGATCTTCGACCGGTCCGGTGGTGAGGACGTTCTGGTGTCCGGTGACCGTCCCCAGCTTGATCTCGCTGTGGAACATCATGATGTTGATCGAGGGACCGAAGAAGCCACGCTGACCCTGGGACGCTCCGGCGTCCCGGCGGATGTCTTCGTGCCGGTACCGCTGGCGGCGCAGGGCGCCGGTCAGCTCGATCTGGACGCTCTTGACCAGCTCGGGGACGGTCATTTCCGGGGTGATCTGCAGTCGGAGCGGAACGATGTTCGACACCATCCCGCCGGAGCGGCGCAACGTGGCGGTGGTGCGCGCCGAGACCGGGAGACTGAGGACGACGTCCGTCCGGTCGGTCATGTGGGCCAGGTACGCGGCGAATGCGGCCACCACGATGGGCGCGGAGCTGGCGTTGCTGCCGCCGAGAGCCTCGTCGAGAAGGGTGGCGGTGGACTCGGGCAGGGCCTCGGAGGAGAGCCGCGCGAACTTGCCCACCATCGCCGCGCGACCGACGAGGCTCGGGGCCTCGGGCAGGTGCGCGGTTCGTTCGGCCCAGTATTCGCGATCCTTCGCGAACCGCTCGGAGTTGCGGTACCGCTGCTCGTCCTCGACGATCCGGACCAGGTCCTCGGCGCGGCAGGCCGGCGGCTCGGTGCCCTCGACCAGCGCGGTGTAGATCTCGGCGATGCGTGCGATCAGCGCCATCGCGCCGAATCCGTCGAGCGCGATGTGATGGATCCGGCAGAACCAGAAGTAGTGATTCTCCCCGACATGGAGCAGGTAGACCACGACGAGGCGGTCCTCGAGGAGGTCGACGGGAGCGCTGTAGTTGGCCCGCATCCACTTCTCGGCGGCGTCGACGGAATCGTCCTCGCCCCGAAAATCCACGTAGGTGATGGCGTCGTCGAGCGCCTTGTCGACGTACTGGTACGGAACGCCGTCGATCTCGACGAGGCGGAGGAAGCCTGATCCGAACTCTCGGCCGGTGCGCTTGCTGGCCTCGGTCAACAGATCGAGGTCGATGTCACCGCGAAGCTCGATGTACTGGGCGATGGTGAGAGGAACGTCGCCCATCGCGTGTTGCGCGAACCAGATGCCTCGCTGCGCAGCTGACAGCGGAAACGCCCCTTCCGGAGCGCCGCTACTACCCGCTGCTTGTCCCGACCCCAAGGGTTACTCCGTTCTCGAACGCGTGGCGACTGCCGCCTGTGTCTTTGGTGATTCGTAGTTCTCGGTCCCACGGACTGCGTCGTGAGCCGGCCTTCCGATGAACGCCATCACATGAACGGGCCTTGCCGGTTCGAAGCTTCTCGCGGAGCGGGGACGTGCCGGGCATGGGATGCCCTGCGCTGATCGAAGAGTTCCACCACACTCGGAGTCCATGTCAGACGATCGTCCGAAACCCGATTGCCTGCGACGCTGAACACTCCAAGGCCCTTACATCCCGAACTACTTGCGGTGAGCGGGTTCATCCGTGGCTCCGTTCTCTCATCGATCCAACAAGCGGCCACCCAATCGGTGCTCGTCATCCTCCGAGTCGAGAGCCGAGTCTACGGCGCTGGTGAAGGAGCGAAACATCGTCGCGATCATTGCTTCGGCCTCCTCTCGCTCGGTGGTGACAATTTCGGTTCGTACGGCTCCGCGGCAACGCCGGGAATTACATCGGTGTCACATCCACTAGCGTTACCGGTGAAGCTGTGACGTACCCAACCCTCGATACTTCCAGAACCAGGCCTGAATTCGATCTTCGACGCGCACATATTCAACAGGCCGAACCACATTCCGGGCACTGCGTCCAGCCAGAACGCGGATACCGTACCGAGAGTCGGAATTTCGCTAGGTGTACAACTGTCGTATCCAGTTTCATGTCCCGCCTCCCGACTGTTATCCGTGCACGGTGCAGCCGATCTGATGATCGACTGCGGCGTTGAACACTCCCTGCCCCCCATGACCGCAGTTTTGCCAACCACCGTGTCTACCAAAGCCCCGCGCAGGTCTCAAAACGAAGAACTCCCGGGGTTGCACGCAGGGAATAACCGACCAGGTCCGTCGCGCATCCGCACCGAACGACGACCTGGACGTCCGCCCATTGCCGCGTGAGCATCCGGGCGCCGTCAGATCGCCCGCTGACCTGCTACGAGGACGCGGAAGCACGTCCCCCGGCGAGGAGACGCGAACCGACGACAACTCGCTGCATCCCAGCATCTGGAACACCCTCCCGGGGTGCGGCACTATCGATGTCCGATTAGTCGCGATCGCTGCGGCGCGGCCGATCGCAGGCAGACGGGAGATTTCTCACATTCGCCGACACGGGACCGGCGGGGCGCTCGTCCCTACCGGAGGATAACCAAAGTAAGACTAACCTAATTGTCGTCGCTCAACGACACTGCCATCGACCGACTCACTGCTCAGCGTCCGTACCGTGCGAACCAGTCGAGCAGGCCGGGGTCGTCGACGGCGCTGCGGTCCACCGCGCGCCGCGCGTCTGCACCCTGGAAAATGCGCTTGAGAGGCACCTCGAGTTTCTTGCCGGTCCGGGTGTGCGGGATGCCGGGCGCCTCGATGATGTCGTCGGGCACATGCCGGGGAGAGGCCTGCTCACGAATCGCTCCGCGGATACGCTGCTTCAGCGCGTTGTCGAGTTCCACCCCCTCCGACAGGACCACGAACAGTGGCATCCAGTATCCGCCGTCCGCCAGATCGACACCGACGACGAGCGCTTCGGCAACTTCCGGCAGCTTCTCCACCACCTGGTAGATGTCGGCGCTCCCCATCCGAATTCCGTTGCGATTCAATGTGGAATCGGACCTCCCGTGCATCAGCACGGTCCCGCGATCGGTGATCGTGATCCAGTCGCCGTGCCGCCACACTCCGGGAAACACGTCGAAATACGCGGCGCGGTAACGTTTTCCGTCCGGATCGTTCCAGAACGACACCGGCATGGACGGCATCGGCGCTGTGACGACCAGTTCACCCACCTCGCCTCGCACCGGTTGCCCCGACTCGTCGAACGCGTCGACGGCGACGCCCAGACACGGGGCGGACAGCTCCCCCGGCCAGACCGGCACGTTCCGCGCTCCCCCGACGAACGCCGACACCACGTCGGTCCCACCGGTGATCGACACGACGGGAACGCGGCGACCGACGTTCTCGGACAACCACAGTGACGACGCCGCCGGCAGCGTGGACCCCGTCACTCCCACCGCCCGGAGTGCGCTCAGATCGTGCTCGCGCACGGGGACGACACCCGCCTTGTCGCACGCGAGGACATAGCCGGGACTCGTGCCGACCACGGTCACACCCAGACGTGACACCAAGTCCCACAACGCATCCGGCGTCGGATATGATGGACTTCCGTCGTAGCAGACGATGGTGGCCCCCACCAGCAGGCCCGCCGTCTGGAAGTTCCACATCATCCAACTGGGACTGGTGTACCAGAAAAGGGTGTCGTCGCGGCCGATGTCGAGTTGGAGCGCGAGCGACTTCACGTGTTCGAGCAGAACACCGCCGTGACCGTGCACGATGCCCTTCGGCAAACCCGTGGTTCCCGAGGAGAACACCACCCACAACGGGTGGTCGAACGGGACGGCGACGGGCTCCAGTGCGTCGCCCCGGCCGGTGGCCTCCGCCCAGGTGAGGGTGCCGTCGACAGCCGCGGCCGGATCGAGATGCGGCACGACCACCGTCAGGGCCAGCGACGACAATCCGCCGCGCAGGTCGGCCGTCGCCGCGAGCCGATCGTGTTCCTTACCCCCGAACCGGTAGCCGTCCGCGGTGATCAGCGCTTTCGGTTCCAGTTGACCCAGCCGATCGAGCGCGGCCGGCGCAGAGTAGTCCTGTCCGCACGCGGCCCACACGGCACCGAGCGACGCCGTGGCGAGGAACGCGACGACGGCCTCGGGAATGTTGGGGAGGTAGCCGACGACGCGATCACCGACGCCGACTCCGTGCTCGCGGAGAGTCGCGGCGAGGCCCGCCACCGCAGACCGCAACTCGTCCCACCCGACGGAGATGTCGGTGGCGCCCTCCCCCGCGTACAGGATCGCCGGTGTTCCGGGTCGGGCGTTCCGGAAGACGTGGTCGACGTAGTTGAGGGCCGCCCCGGGGAACCAGACGGCACCCGGCATCGCGCCGTCCGCGAGGGTCGGTCCGGGGTCGGTGGCGGACCGGATCTCGAAGTAGTCCCACACGTCCTGCCAGAACGCCGACGGGTCGGCGACCGACCAGCGCCACAGCGACCGGTAGTCGTCGACCCGGACGCTGTGACGCCGTGCGACGAACCGGGCGAAGTCGGTGACGACCGCGTCGCGCACGTCGGATTCGGTGGGCACCCATTGCGGATCGGCGGTCATGGGCACCATCTTCCCCGAGAGCGCGGCCGTTCCGCGCTCTTTCGCCGCCTACCGCGGGGACTCGGACGTGCTTTTCCCCTTCGAATCGACCTGTGAACGGCGCAGGATCGCCTCGGCGTGACGCAGGACCGGCGCGTCCACCATCTTTCCCTCGAACGCGAACACTCCGCGCTCGTCGGCGACGGCGGCGAGAACCCGCGTCGCCCAGTCGACGTCCTCGTCGGACGGCGCGTACGCCTCCCGGATCACCCCGACCTGGCTGGGATGGATGCCGACCTTGATGTCGAATCCGACAGCGACGGCGTCGACTGCCTCGGCGCGCAACCCACCCGGGTCCTTGATGTCGAGATAGACGGAATCCAGGGCGAGCCGGTGATATGCCTTGGCGGCCAGCAGTGTCGACGACCGCACGTGGGTGGCGACGTCACGGTAGCTGCCGTCCTCGCGGCGACTGGAGTTGCCGCCCATCGCCGCCACGAGATCTTCGGCGCCCCACATCACGCCGATCGTGCTCGCCGCCAGCGCGATCTCGCTCACCGCGAGCGCACCGAGCGGCGACTCGACGAGGGCGATCACCTCACGCGGCGCCAGCGACAGCACCTGGTCGGCGGACTCGCACTTGGCCAGCATCAGCCTCGTGTAGCGGGTGCCGTCGAGTGCCAGCAGATCGCGCTCGTGGTCCTCGGTTCCGACCGGATTGACCCGCACCACCGTGCGATCCGGATCCAGCGGGGTGTCGATCAGGGCGACCCGGGCCGCTTCCTTGTCCGCGGGTGCCACCCCGTCCTCGAGGTCGAGGATCACGACGTCGGCTGCCGCAGCCGCTTTCGCATACCGTTCGGGCCGGTCGGCCGGGCAGAACAACCAGGCGGGCCCGGGCAGTTCCCAACTCACGACGGCTTCTTCTGGACGAGGGTCTTGCGGACCGCGATCGCCACCACGTCGCCGTTCTGGTTGCGGCCGGTGTGCTCGAGCGTGACGATGCCCTCGCCGGGCCTACTCTTCGATTCGCGCTTGTCCGCGATCTTCGTCTCCGCGTAGAGCGTGTCGCCGTGGAACAGCGGCTTCGGGAAACTGATCTCCGAGAACCCCAGGTTCGCGACGATGGTCCCCTGCGTCAGTTGCGCCACCGACAACCCGACCAGCGTCGAGAGGGTGAACATCGAGTTGACGAGTCGCTCACCGAACTCGGTGTTCTCGCTGTACGCGGCGTCCAGGTGCAGGGCCTGGGTGTTCATCGTCTGCGTCGTGAAGAGTACGTTGTCGGCCTCGGTGACGGTCCGGCCGGGACGGTGCTCGTACACCGCTCCCAGCTCGAACTCCTCGAACCACAGGCCCCGCTGAACGATTCGCTTCGGTTCGGTCGTGGCGGTCACAGGCCCGCCTCCCGCGCGATCAGCATCAGCTGCACCTCGGTGGTGCCCTCGCCGATCTCCAGGATCTTGCTGTCGCGGTAGTGCCGCGCGACGGTGTACTCGTTCATGAATCCGTAGCCGCCGTGGATCTGGGTGGCGTCCCGGGCGTTGTCCATCGCGGCCTCGGAGGCGACGAGCTTGGCGATGGCTGCCTGCTTCTTGAACGGCTTGCCGGACAACATCCGGGCGGCGGCGTCGTAGTACGCCGTGCGTGCGGTGTGGGCACGCGCCTCCATGCGGGCGATCTTGAACGCGATGGCCTGGTTGTGTCCGATGGGCCGTCCGAAGGCCTCACGTTCCTTGGCGTACTTGATCGACTCGTCGACGCAGCCCTGGGCGGCGCCGACGGCGAGCGCAGCGATGGCGATGCGACCCTCGTCGAGGATCCGAAGGAAGTTCGCGTACCCGCGGCCACGCTCGCCGAGCAGATTCTCCTCGGGAACGCGCACGTCCGAGAACGTGAGCGGGTGGGTGTCGGAGGCGTTCCAGCCGACCTTGTTGTACGCCGGCTCAGCGGTGAAGCCCGGCGTCGACGTCGGCACGAGGATGGTGGAGATCTCCTTCTTGCCGTCCTTCACACCGGTCACCGCGGTGACGGTGACGAGCTTGGTGATGTCGGTGCCGGAGTTGGTGATGAACTGCTTGTTGCCATTGATGATCCATTCACCGCTGTCGAACTTCGCGGTGGTCTTCGTCCCGCCGGCATCGCTTCCGGCCCCGGGCTCGGTGAGCCCGAACGCGGCCAGGCTCTTGCCGCTCGTCAGCTGCGGCAGCCACTCCTGCTTCTGCTCCTCGTTGCCGAACCGGTAGATCGGCATCGCACCCAGCGACACGCCTGCTTCCAGGGTGATCGCGACACTCTGATCGACCTTGCCCAGCTCTTCGAGTGCCAGGCAGAGGGCGAAGTAGTCGCCGCCCATTCCGCCGTACTCCTCGGGGAACGGCAGGCCGAACAGGCCCATGTCGGCCATCCCCGACACCACCTCGTACGGGAACGTGTGGTTGGCGTCGTGTTCCGCCGCGACCGGTGCCACCACGTTCTTGGCGAAATCGGCGACCGTCTTCGCCAACTGCTGGTACTCGTCGGGAAGCTGGCCGGTGGCAAGGAATTCGGTCATGACGCGTCTTCTTTCGTGTCGGTGGTGTCGGTGTGCGGAGTGACTCGTGCGAGCAGCTGGTCGACCATCACCTGGTCACCGGGTGCGACGAGGATGTCGACGACGCCGTCGACGGGGGCGGTGAGTGAGTGCTCCATCTTCATCGCCTCGACCACGACAAGCGTCTGGCCGGCGGTGACGTGGGCACCAGCCTCGGCGCCGACGGCGATGACGGATCCGGGCATGGGGCTGGTGATCTCGGCCTCACCGGCGTGGACGTCGCCGGTGCGGACACTGAGTTCGCGGACCTCACGCAGCATCGTGGTGCCGTCGGAACCGGCGAGCCAGATATGCCCGTCGGTCTGGGCGACCCGGTAGGTTTCGCGCCTGCCGTCGATCACCACGGAGAGGGTGGTTCCGTCGAGCACCGCTGTCAGGGACAAGGTGTCGCCGTCCTCGACCTGCGCGGTGGCCTCCGACGGACTGCCCGTGATCCGCACGTGGTCGGTGCGGGTGGCGGAGGACAGCCGGATGCTGGTGGGCGCGGGAACCCCAACCCGCCAGCCGCTCGGGACGTCCCACAGATCGGCCTGCGCCCGCTCGGGCCAGCGCTGCAACCAGCGGAAAGCAGCAGCGGCGATCAGGGCGGCGTCGATGGCCTCCGCGGCGACGAAGTCCTCGAGCCGTCGGTCGAGCAGACCGGTGTCGAGGTTGCCCGCCACCACGTCGGGATCGGCGAGCAGGAAGCGCGCGAACTCGATGTTGGTGACCACTCCCAGCACACCGGTGCCGGCCAGCGCCCGGTCCAGTTTCCGCAGCGCGCCGGCGCGGTCGTCGGCGTGGGCGATGACCTTCGCCAGCATCGGGTCGTAATCGCTGCCGACCACCGTGCCGGGCTGCAGCCCGGAGTCGACGCGGACACCGGGGCCTGCGGGTTCGACCACGTCGGCCACGAGTCCACCGGTGGGGAGGAAACCGCGGCTCGGGTCCTCGGCGTAGACGCGGGCTTCGATGGCGTGACCGGTGAGGGTGATGTCGTCCTGGGTGAAGCCGAGAGGCTCACCGGCGGCCACCCGCACCTGCCACTCGACGAGGTCCAGGCCGGTCACGAGTTCGGTGACCGGGTGCTCGACCTGCAGCCGGGTGTTCATCTCCATGAAGAAGAACTCGTCGGGCGTGTCGGCGGAGACGATGAATTCGACCGTTCCCGCTCCGGAGTAGTCGACGCTGCGCGCCGTGTTGCAGGCGGCCTCGCCGATCCGGGCGCGCGTCGCCTCGTCCAGCAGCGGCGACGGCGCCTCCTCGATGACCTTCTGGTGGCGACGCTGCAGGCTGCATTCGCGCTCGCCGAGGTGGACGACGGTCCCGTGCCCGTCCGCGAGGATCTGCACCTCGATGTGCCGGGGCCGCAGCACGAATCGCTCGAGGAAGAGCGTGTCGTCGCCGAACGCCGACGCCGCTTCACGCCGCGCGCTGCGCAGCGCCTCGGCGAGTGCGCCGGGCTCCTCCACCAGTCGCATGCCCTTGCCGCCGCCGCCTGCCGACGGCTTGACCAGGACGGGGTATCCGATGTCGCCTGCGGCCGCGATCAGTTCGTCGTCGGACAGGCCCGGACGGGCGATGCCGGGGACGACGGGCACGCCGAACTTCGCCACTGCGTTCTTGGCGGTGATCTTGTCGCCCATCACCTCGATGGCGTGGGCGGACGGGCCGAGGAACGCGATCCCCGCGTCCGCGCAGGCACCGGCGAACTTGGAGTTCTCCGACAGGAACCCGTAACCGGGATGGATGGCCTGCGCGCCGGTGGCGCGGGCCGCCGCGATCACCTTCTCGATGACGAGGTAACTCTCCCGCACCGCGGCCGGACCGAGCAGCACCGCGGTGTCTGCCTCGCGGACGTGCCGGGCGTCCCGGTCCGCCTCGCTGAACACGGCGACGGAACGTATTCCCATGGCCCGCAGTGTGCGGATCACGCGCACCGCGATCTCGCCGCGGTTGGCCACCAGGACGGTATCTATCCGAGTCATTTCAGTCATTCCACTCACATCCGGAAAACGCCGTAGGAGACCGGCTCGACCGGTGCGTTCGCACACACCGAGAGCGCCAGTCCGAGAACAGTTCTGGTATCGGCGGGGTCGATGATGCCGTCGTCCCACAGCCTTGCCGTCGAGTAGTACGGATTGCCCTGCGCCTCGTACTGCTCGCGGATCGGCGCCTTGAACGCCTCCTCGTCCTCGGCCGACCACGGGTTGCCCGCGCTGTCGAGTTGCTCGCTGCGCACCGTCGACAGCACCGACGCCGCCTGCTCGCCGCCCATCACGGAGATCCGGGCGTTCGGCCACATCCACAAGAAGCGCGGCGAGTACGCCCGCCCGCACATCGAGTAGTTGCCCGCCCCGTAGGAGCCGCCGATCACGACGGTCAGCTTGGGAACCCGGGCGCACGCCACCGCGGTCACCATCTTGGCGCCGTGCTTGGCGATACCGCCCGCCTCGTAGTCGCGACCGACCATGAAACCGGCGATGTTCTGCAGAAACAGAAGCGGGATCTTGCGCTTGTCGCACAGTTCGATGAAATGCGCGCCCTTCATCGCGGACTCGGCGAACAGCACACCGTTGTTGGCGACGATGCCGACCGGGTGGCCCTCGATGTGCGCGAAACCGGTGACCAGGGTCTTGCCGTACTCCGCCTTGAACTCCTGGAACTCGCTTCCACCGGCGGTGCCGGATCCATCGACGCCGTCCACGATGCGGTCGATGACCTCGTGGACGTCGTACGGGGTGCGCGGGTCGGTGGGGACCACGTCGTAGAGGTCGGTCTGCGGCGCCGACGCGGGAACGGTGGAGATCACATCCCACGGACGCTCGGCGCGCGGGCCGAGGGTCGCGACGATGTTCCGCACGATCCGCAGCGCGTCCTGATCGTCCTCCGCGAGGTGGTCGGTGACGCCGGAGACCTTCGAGTGCAGGTCGCCGCCGCCGAGCTCCTCCGCGGTCACGACCTCACCGGTGGCCGCCTTCACCAGCGGCGGGCCACCAAGGAAGATGGTGCCCTGGTTGCGGACGATGACGGCCTCGTCGCTCATCGCGGGGACGTAGGCGCCGCCGGCGGTGCAGGAGCCGAGAACCGCCGCGATCTGCGGGATGCCCTGCGCGCTCATCGTGGCCTGGTTGTAAAAGATGCGGCCGAAGTGCTCGCGGTCCGGGAACACCTCGTCCTGCCTGGGCAGGAACGCGCCGCCGGAGTCGACGAGGTAGATGCACGGCAGCTGGTTCTGCAGCGCGATCTCCTGCGCCCGCAGGTGCTTCTTCACCGTCATCGGGTAGTAGGTGCCGCCCTTGACGGTGGCGTCGTTGGCGACGATCACGCATTCCCGGCCGGACACCCGGCCGATGCCGGCGATGACGCCCGCTCCGGGGCATTCGTCGTCGTACAGACCGTTCGCCGCGAGCGGCGAGATCTCGAGGAACGGGCTGCCAGGGTCGAGCAGAGTGTCCACTCGATCGCGGGGCAGGAGCTTGCCTCGGCTGACGTGCCGCTCACGCGACTTCTCGCTGCCGCCGAGCGCGGCCACGGCCAGCCTCGACTTCAGCTCGTCCACCAATTTCGTGTGCTCTGCCCGGTAGCCCTCCCGTGCAGTGGTTCCGCTCAGTGCCATCCTGCCGCCTTCTCGTCTTGACGCCCGTGTCGAGTGAGTTAATACTCGATAACTGAAACTAAGATAACTGTGATTAACTGAGTTGTCCAGACCGCATCCGAGAAAGAGCAAGGCGATGACCACAGACGTCGACGGTGCCGAAGCGCCGATCACGCGCCGGGAGCAGATGAAGGCGGATCGTCGCCGCCAACTGCTCGACGCCGCCGCCCGCCTCATCGCCGAACGGGGCTTCCTCGGTGTTCGCCTCGAGGACCTCGGTTCCGCGGCGGGAATCAGCGGCCCCGCCGTGTACCGGCACTTCCCCAACAAGGACGCCGTCCTCGTCGAACTGCTCGTCGGGATCAGCACGCGACTGCTCGAGGGCGGGTCGCTCGTCGTCGCGGAGGCCGCCTCCCCGGAATCGGCCCTGGAGGGCCTGATCGACTTCCATCTCGACTTCGCGCTCGGCGAACCCGACCTCATTCGCATCCAGGACCGGGACCTGGAGAGCCTGCCCGCCGAGGCCCGCCGCGAGGTCCGGCAGACGCAGCGGCGGTACGTGGAGATCTGGGTGAAGGTGCTTCTGCAGGTGGACACGTCACTGGACGAGACGGATGCCCGCACCAAGGCGCACGCCACGTTCGGGCTCATCAACTCGACCCCGCACAGCGTCGATCCCACGACCCCCTCGCGCACCCGGAAAGTCCTGCGCGACATGACGATCCTCTGCCTGCGCCCGTGAGTACTTATTAACCGCGGGCGGTTGATAAGTACTCACGGGCGGCGAAGCCGCAGAAAGGCCCCGCCCTGACCGGACGGGGCCCTTGTCGTGACGGTGCGATGTGGCGTCTACACCCTGTTCTTGCTCGTCATCGAGGTGTATCCGAGGGTCAGCACGGCTGCTACGGCGATGCTGATGATCCACCGGATCCAGTCGATTCCGCCGGTGTCTCCCTTGTCGAGGAGCCCCTCCCACACCCAGTACCCGATCAGCGCACCGATGATGCCGAGGACGACGGTGATGACCCACCCCATCGCTTGCTTTCCCGGAATCACGAGACGCGCCAGAACGCCGATGACCGCACCGAAGATGATGGTGCCGATGATGTTGCCGACCATGGCCCTTGTCCTCTCAACACGCAATTCATGGTGCGAGCGGAAGGTCACCGCTCATTTCGAACATAACCACCTGGACAGCCGTTCGACAGGGCTTCGGCAAATCGTTGCCAAAAGGTTCACACGGCGTACCGCCGTGAAACCCGCCGGTTCAGCGAATGCCCTGCCGTCGCAGGGCAACGGACACCGCTGCGGCACGGGTGTCGACACCGAGCTTCGCGTAGATGTGGACGAGATGCGTCTTGACCGTCGCCTCGCTGATGAAGAGGGCTTTGCCGAGCTCCTTGTTGGTCATGCCCTCGGCCAGCAGGGTGAGCAGTTCGGCCTCCCGCGGCGTGAGGGCCTCCGCGGGGCGCTGCATCTGCTGCAGTAGTCGCGACGCGACGGGCGGCGACAGCACACTCTGGCCGGCGGCCGCGCCGCGCACGGCGGCGAAGATCTCCTGGGGTGTCGAATCCTTCAGGAGGTATCCGATGGCTCCGGCGTCGATGGCGCGCACCACGTCGGCATCCGTGTCGTAGGTCGTGAACACCAGCACCGGCAGGTCCCGATCGACCTGCCGGATGCGGCGGATGGCCTCCACCCCGTCGATGCCGGCTCCGAGGGCGAGATCCATCGTCACGAGCTGCGGCCGGAATGTGCTCACGGCGTCGACCGCCTCCTCCCCCGTGCCCGCCTCGGCGATCACCTCGATGTCCGGCTGCGAGTCGAGTAGTGCTCGCAGTCCGGCGCGAACGACCACGTGATCGTCGACCAGCAGCACGGTCACGGTCGTCATGCCGCGGTTTCTCTCGCGCAAGGCATCTGGGCGGCCACCACGGTGCCCTCGCCCGGCGCACTCTCGACCGTGAACGTGCCGCCCAGTTCGAAACCGGTGCCGTCGTCGAAGATGTCGAGGGCGACGGCGCCCGGGAGGCACGTCAACGTGACACCCACGGTCTCGGCGTGGGCGTGCCGGGCGATGTTGGAGACCGCGATCTGGGTGATACGGAGCAGCGCGGGCGTCACCTCCGCCGGAATCGCGATCGGAGTACCCACGATCCGGAGCTCCGCCCGCGGGTGGTGGGTGCGCGCGGCAGCGAGCAATACCGCGTCGAGCGGCTGGGATTCCAGGTTGGGCGCCGCGAGATGGTGCACGAGGCTGCGTGTTTCCGCCAGATTCTCGCGCAACGTTCCGGTCGCCACGCGGACGTCCTCGCGGGCCCGTTCCTCCGTCCGCGGATCTGTCTGCGCCCAGATCTGCTCGGCCGCCTCGAGCCGGAGCAGGCTCTCAACTGTTGACGTGGTGTCTAATACTTCCTAATCCTTCCTGTTGCTATCGGATCATGCGCCTCGGCGAGGCGGCGGCATACCTGAACATGTCGGTGGTGGGGATCCGGAAGGCCGCGTCGGAGGGCCGGTTAGCCTCTCCGCGTGAAGGTCCGGTCAGCGAGTCTTCGATCGGGAGGATCTCGCCGTCTACCTGGGTCGACCTACACCGGAGAGTGTTCGGGCCGGCAGGGCGGAAGCGTTGTACTGCCGGGTGTCCGGCTCGACCGGTCAGGAATCCTCGCTCGCCCATCAGGAGAAGATGCTGCGGGAGAGTGCCACCGGCACCGTGTACCGGGCCTACACGGATCGTGGTTCAGGTCTGCGGGAGACCCGAGCGGGACTGAATCGGATGCTCGACGACGCAGCCAAGGGTCACTTCACGGTGGTGCGAGTGGTGTGGCGTGGATCGAGCGGTACCTGTCGGTGGTCGGCGTTAGGTCGAGGTCCCGCGTGAGCATGGGGACAAGTCGCTGGTGGAGGAGCTGTTGGATGACTTCATGGCAGTGCTCGCTTCGTTTTCCGGCCGGTTCTACCAATTGCGGTCGAAGCGGAGTCAACGTCGACGTCTTCGGCGATGCGGCAGCACGGTGGGAGAGGGGCTAGCTGATGGCCGATACCGGATTCACCGCGCTGCGGCAGTTCTCGTTCACCACCCGCCCCTACCTGGCTGTCGATGACGCGACCGGTGCGCCGATCGGGCGGGGCGACCTCGACGTTCGTGTCGGGTGGCTGCTCGACCTGATCTCCGGTGCCGAAACCGAGCTGATCTCGCGGCTGTGGCACCCGGCCACCTTCGATGTCCTGGCCGCCGGATGCGACAGCCACGGCCGGACACTCCCGAAGCACGGGCATGTCGCGGCCGCCCGCCTCGGCTGGACCCCGCACTACCCGGACGGTGTCCACGTCCCCTCGCGCGTCACGCGAGTGGTGACCGCACAAGCGATGGCGACGCTGCGGACCCTGGCCTACCGGGACACCGCGATCACGGCACTCTCGGCCCGGTTCGACCCGGCCACCGGCCGCATCGCCGCACCCACCACGACTGCGGAGTACGTCCCGTCCGGATACGCCCGAGGCGTGGTGCGGCAGCTCACCGCGCGCTCACACCGCACCGCCGGCGCGGCCGAGGATGAGCGTCTGCGGATCACCGACGTGCAAGCACCACCCCAGACCTCGGCGATGGCTCGGCTTTCCGCAGCGGATCGACAACTTGCCCACATCACCGTCACCGAC
>NZ_JBHWUE010000040.1:0-96394 GCF_042738615.1 Rhodococcus sp. NPDC059968 | reverse complement strand
GGGGCCGGGACGACCGGGTCCGGGTGGGCCGGGTTCGCGCTGACCGGGTTCGTGCCGCGGCGGATGGTGTCGATCAGCTGCGCGGCCTTGCCGGCCTTGTCGACCATTTCGGGGAAGTAGTCGTAGTCCGCCGGGCCGGTCCCGACCCCGGTGGCCAGGATCAACCCGTCCTCACTGGTGAAGGCCTGGCAGTTGTAGCCCTGCAGCCACCCGCCGCCGCGCAGCGGCTGCAACCGCGAATCGGGGTCGGTGATGTTGCGGCGACGCTGCCCGGCGGCAGCGGTGCGCTCGCCCTGCTTGCGCAGGGCGGTGTCGAGTTCGGCTCGCCGACGCCGCACCAGGTGGTGCTCGTCGACCGGTTTCGGGACGAACCGGCCCCCGCCCCCGGCGGCGGTGCGCCCCCGGAACCGGTCCAGGACCGCCTGCTGGGCGGCGACCGCCTCGGCCAGTCGACGCTCGGCGGCGGCGACCTCGGCCCCGACCGGCACCCGGCCGATCACCGTCTCGCCCGCGTCGAGCCGGGCCAGGTAGTCCTGTGACTTCCCGTCCCGCTCTGACTGTTCGGCCTGCTTCTCCGCGTCGAGCTGCGCCAACGCCTCGGCGAGCCGTGCCGAGCGGGTTCTCGGATCGGCCAACTCCGCCGGCACCTGTCCCGGGCCCGGATCGTCCTCGCCGTAGAGGTCGTCCTCGGCGTCGTCACCGGCGGCGTGCGCGGCCACCGCGGCCGCGGCGATCCGCGCGGCCTCCGCCTCGGCCGCCTTACGGAGCCCGTCCTCGGTGCGGTTGGCGTCCTTCGACGCGTTCGAGGCGATCTTCACCCCGTCCAACGCGATCGTCTCGAGCCGGCCCAACCCCACCGACGCCGCCAGGATCAGTACCTGCGTGAACAGAGCCTCGCAGGCGGTGTGGTTGTCCTTACGGAACCTCGAGATCGTCACGTGATCGGGGGTGTCCCCGGCGCAGATCACCCGGTAGGACACCACCTCCGTGCAGGCCCGCTCGATCTGCCGCGACGACCGCATCCCCCGCGACCACGCCCAGATCAACAGGGTCACCAGCATGTCCGGGTCGTATCCGGCCCGCCCCGCACCCCCGGTGCGGCGCGAGTCGTGAAAGGCACTGGTGTCGAGATGGGTGTCGACGATCTCGATCACCGTCCACACCGGATGCGTGGGCGGTAACCACTCCCGCATGTCCGGCGGCAGAAACTGCTGATCACGATTCACCGGTCGATATCCCTTGGCCACCAACACATTATCCAGGAAATCCCAGGTCAGGGCATGGTGACACGCGGACACGCCGCCCCGGGATTTCGCAACAGCCCCCGGGCGGTTAAGAAGTACTCACGGGTGGGTTCACATGTCGAGGCCGAGATCCAGCACGGTGACGGAATGGGTGAGCGCACCGACCGCGAGGTAGTCGACTCCCGTGCCGGCGTACTCGCCCGCGACGTCCAGCGTGAGACCGCCCGACGACTCCAGCTTGGTGCCGGGCGCGTTCGCGTCGCGGCGTTGCACGGCGATCTGCGTCTGCCACAGCGGGAAGTTGTCGAGCAGCACCAGTTCGACGTTCTCGGCCAGCACCTCGTCGAGTTGCTCGAGGCTGTCGACCTCTACCTCGCACTCGATGTCCGGTGCGGCGGCGCGCACGGCCCGGAGCGCCGCCACCACCGAACCGGCGGCCGCGACGTGGTTGTCCTTGATCAGTGCCGCGTCGCCGAGGCCCATGCGGTGATTGACGCCGCCGCCCACCCGGACGGCGTACTTCTGCAGCGCGCGCAGTCCCGGCAGCGTCTTGCGACTGTCCCGAATCTTCGCCCCGGTGCCCTCGACCGCGTCCACCCAGGCGGACGTCGCGGTGGCGATGCCGGACAGGTGGCACACCAGGTTGAGCATCGTCCGCTCCGCGGTGAGCAGCCCCTGCGTGGGTGCGCTGACCGTCAGCACGGCCTGACCGGGCACGACCCGGGTGCCGTCGGCGACCCGGTCGAGAACCTCGTAGCGGCCCGCCCCGATCACCTCGTCGAGCACCAGCAGTCCCACGTCGAGGCCGGCGACGGTGCCGTGTGCACGGGAGACCACGGACGCCTTGGCCACCGCGTCGGCGGGGACCGTGGACGACGACGTCACGTCCGGTCCGTACCGCAAGTCCTCGTCCAGGGCGAGACGCACGAGCGCACGCACCTCGTCCGCGTCCAGACCGTCGGGAAGGGCATGGTCGGACATCACAGCACTCCTGTCAGTTGGGGTTCGAGAAGCTCGAGTTCGCCGTCGCGCAGGCGGACGTGCGTGCTGCGGCGCCACTCGTCGGACGTCTGCGGGTAGTCGCTGCGGGTGTGGCATCCACGACTTTCGGTCCGCGCAGCGGCGGCGAGTACCAGTGCTGACGCCGTCAGGGTCAGCGCGGCGTCTTCGAGCGCGGTCTCACCCTCGGGCACCGTGCGCGGCGCGCCGGTGAGGGCGGCGGCCACCGCTTCGAGGCCGGCACCGTCCCGGACGACGGACACGTTGCCGGTCATCAACTGCTGCACCAGTTCCCGCGGTGCGGACGGCAGGGCACGCTGCTCGGGGTCGGTTGCCTCGACGCGGACGCCGGCGCGTTCGACGGCCGCGGCGCCGACCCGCTCGCCGACCACCAGGCCTTCGAGGAGACTGTTGGAGGCCAGCCGGTTCGCTCCGTGCAGCCCGGTGCGGGCCACCTCCCCCGCTGCGTAGAGGCCGGGGACGGCGGTGCGTCCGTCGACGTCGGTGACCACTCCGCCGCACGAGTAGTGCGCGGCGGGCGCGACCGGGATCAGATGTTCGCGCGGATCGATCCCGGCTTCCAGGCAGGATGCCGTCACGGTCGGGAACCGCTGCGCGAACCCGGACAGGTGACGCGCGTCGAGGTAGACGTGGTCGTGACCCAGTTTCCGAAGCCTCGACGCGATCGCCCGCGACACGACGTCGCGGGGGGCGAGGTCGCCGCGCGGATGCACACCCGTGGTCACCGAATCGCCGTTCGCGTCGACGAGGATCGCGCCCTCGCCGCGGACGGCCTCGCTGATCAGCGGACGCCGTCCGAGACCGCCGGGGGTGAACAGGACGGTCGGGTGGAACTGCACGAACTCGAGATCGGCGACGGCCGCCCCTGCGTCCAGCGCGAGAGCGATGCCGTCCGCAGTGGCTCCGGGCGGGTTGGTACTGCAGGCGTACAGCTGCCCGAGCCCGCCGGTCGCCAGGAGGACGGCCGGTGTGTGGACGACGCCGAGTCCGCGCGGCGAATCCACGAGCACGCCGGTGACTCCGCGCGCATCCGTGAGCACGCGTACGGCGCAACTGTCGAACAGGACCGGAAGACCGGCGGCACCCAGGGCGCGCTGCACCTCGGCGCCCGTGGCGTCCCCGCCTGCGTGAATGATCCGCCGGGTACTGTGCCCGCCCTCGCGGGTGCGCGAGACGGCGCCGTCACGGCCTCGGTCGAACACCGCGCCCAGATCGGTCAGCGCGGCCACGGCATCACGGCCGCCCGCCACGATCGACCGCACGCCGTCCTCGTCGCACAGGCCCACCCCGGCCTCGCACGTGTCGGCGACGTGCGACTCGACCGAATCGGTGACGGCGTCACCCACCACCGCGATACCGCCTTGCGCGTACTGCGTGGCGGTGTCCGTCGCCCCACCCTTGCTGACGGTGAGCACGGTCAGCCCGCGCAGCGAGGCGGTGCGTGCGGCCGTCAGTCCGGCCACACCACCGCCCACGACCACGAGGTCGGCGTGCTCTTCCCAGGAAATCCCCCGGGCCGGGCTGCTCACTCGCCGCCGCCCGGGTTTCCGATCTCGATCATGCGCTGCACCGACTTGCGGGCACGCTCCGCGGTCGCGAGATCGACGTGAACCTCGTCCTTGCCCTCGAGCAGGCAGCGGAGCAGGGCCGCGGGGGTGATCATCTTCATGTACGGGCAGGACGCGCGGTCGTTGACGGCCTGGAAGTCGACCTCCGGCGCGGCCTTGCGGAGCTGGTGCAGCATTCCGACCTCGGTGGCCACGAGAACCTGCTTCGCCCCGGTCGCGCGGGCGGCGTCGAGCATGCCGCCCGTCGACAGGATCTTCACCTTGTCCGCGGGCACGAACCCTTCGCCGGCCAGGTAGAGAGCCGAGGTGGCGCAGCCGCATTCGGGGTGCACGAACAGTTCGGCACCGGGGTGCGCCTTGGCCTGCGCGGTGAGCTCGTCGCCGTTGATGCCGGCGTGGACGTGGCACTCACCCGCCCAGATCTGCATGTTCTTGCGGCCGGTAACACGCTTGACGTGAGCGCCGAGGAACTGGTCGGGCAGGAACAAGACCTCACGGTCGGGGTCGATCGACGCGACCACGTCGACGGCGTTGGACGACGTGCAGCAGATGTCCGTCAGACCCTTCACCTCGGCGGTGGTGTTGACGTACGACACGACGACGGCGTCGGGGAACTCCGCCTTCCACTCACGCAGCTGATCGGCGTTGATCGAGTCGGCCAGCGAGCAGCCCGCGCGCTCGTCGGGGATCAGCACGGTCTTGGCGGGGCTGAGGATCTTCGCGGTCTCGGCCATGAAGTGCACACCGCAGAACACGATGGTGTCCTCGGGGGCTTCGGCCGCGATGCGCGAGAGTGCCAGGGAGTCGCCGACGTGGTCGGCTACGTCCTGGATGGCGGGCAACTGGTAGTTGTGTGCAAGGAGGGTCGCTCCCCGCTCACGCGCCAGCCGTTTGATCTCGGCAGCCCACTCTTCGCTCGCCTCGACGCCCGCGTAACCGCCGGGACCGTCCTGAATCTGCGGGTTGGTACCCGCCCACAACGTCGTGGTCGTCATGGCTTGCTCCTTCACCGTGAACTCGGGCGGGCTGGCCCGAATTTCCGCAATCGAGGTTTTCGACTTAGGATCGAAAACATGCCCAATAGTAACACCACGCATGAAGTGCTTACCGCGGTGTTCCAGGTTCGCCACTTCCCCGACCACATCACCGCAGGTCAGAGCGGTGATGTGCGTCACGCGGCGGGCACGGGCGAGCTCGCTGTGCTGCTGTGGCAACGGGCCCTCGATCCCCAGGCAGGCGCCTGGTCCCTGCCCGGCGGACTGCTCCACGCGGACGAGGACCTCACGACCTCCGCGCGACGCCAGCTGGCCGAGAAGGTGGACGTGCAGGAGGTCTCCCACCTCGAGCAGCTGTCGGTGTTCAGCGATCCGCATCGAGTGCCCGGCCCGCGCACCATCGCGTCGACCTTCCTCGGGCTCGTCCCCCTCCCCGCCGACCCGCAGCTGCCTCCGGACACCGCGTGGCATCCGGTGTCCGCGCTCCCCGAGACGGCGTTCGACCACGGCACCGTCGTGCGGCACGCGCGGACCCGCCTCGCGGCCAAGCTCTCCTACACCAACATCGCGTTCGGTTTGGCCCCCGACGAGTTCTCCATGTCGACACTGCGTGAGATCTACTGCGCCGCACTCGGGTACCAGGTGGATGCGACCAACCTCCAGCGCGTCCTCGGACGACGTGGGGTGCTGACTCCCACCGGGAACACAGCGCCGTCGGGCCGCACCGGCGGGCGCCCGGCCGCGCTCTACCGGTTCACCGACTCCACCCTGCGGGTGACGGACGAGTTCGCGGCACTTCGACCGCCGAGCTGACCGCGCACGTCAGGCCGCCTCCACACGTCCGGGCGACGGA
Organism: Rhodococcus sp. NPDC059968; assembly: GCF_042738615.1. Classification (NCBI taxonomy): domain Bacteria; kingdom Bacillati; phylum Actinomycetota; class Actinomycetes; order Mycobacteriales; family Nocardiaceae; genus Rhodococcus; species Rhodococcus sp. NPDC059968. The sequence continues at coordinate 90,714 of NZ_JBHWUE010000040.1, read as the reverse complement.
GTTCGGCGCCGCCACGCCGATGCGATCGCCGACTCCGTGCCGAGCACCGAATCGATGCGGCCGAAGCGGCCGACGACGCGGTCGAGGAGCCGCTCGACCTGCCGGGGGTCGGCCGGATCGGCGGCGACGGCGAGCAGCCGGTGACTGGACATGCCCGGCATGATCCGGACCAGTTCCGCGACGGTGCGGGCGGTCACCGCGACGCACCAGCCGGACTCGAGCAACTCCTGCGCGGTGCGCGTGCCCTGCTCACTACCCGCAGCGGTCACCAGCACGACTCCGCGGATCGGGCGGGCTTCGTTCGTACGCATCATCTTCGCCTCCTGAGGGATCGACACTTCCGATTCCAGGAAAGCGCGGGTACTCGAGTGCGCGATGAGGGCACGCTGTGAGTTCGCCGGGAGCCGGTCTCACGCCTGGGCGAGACCCCGCCAGAACGTGTCCGATGCGGCGGTGACGACTTCGTCCACCGGCGCGCCGTCGAGCATTCCGCCTGCGGCGAGGGTCGCGATCCCGTGGAACGTCGCGAACGCGACGAGGGCGATGCGCGATGCGTACCCGGGTCCGATGTCGCCCGCGGCCTGGGCTTCGGTCACGATCCGAACCGTCAGGTCCATCGAGGCGTGGCCGGCCTCCACGACCTGGGAGGCGGCTCCGGGCGCGTGCTTGTTGCCGTACATGAGGGCCAGCAACTCCCGGTGTGCGAGCGCGAAGCTCACGTAGGCGCCGGCGAGCGCGGCGAAGCGGGCCCGGGCGTGGGGTTCCGCCTGCTCGACGGCGCGTTCGAGGGCGGCGGTGAGGCGCAGGAAACCGGACTCCGCGAGTGCGTCGAGCAGCGCCTGACGGTCCCGGAAGTGCTTGCTGGGTGCGGCGTGGCTGACCCCGGCCTCGCGGGCGAGCTGCCGCAGGGAGAGTCCGTCGACGCCGTCCTTCTCGAGCGTGCTCTCGGCGCGCGCGAGCAGCACCTGGCGAAGACTCCCATGGTGGTAGGGCTGTTCGGCGACGGACATGCCGCTAGCCTAACAAGATGTTGTCATTGACTACATAGATGGCACTGACTACATTCGAGGACACCCCACCGCTAGGAGCAGACATGTCCTTCGACGCATCCGGAACCACCGTCCTCATCACCGGCGCGAGCGCGGGCCTCGGAGTCGAATTCGCCCGCCGGTTCGCCGGCCGGGGTGCAGATCTCGTCCTCGTCGCCCGCCGCGCCGACCGGCTCGAGCAACTCGCCACCGAACTCCGCGCCGCGCACCACGTGTCGGTCACCGTGCTCCCGTTCGACCTCGCGACACAAGGCGCCGGGGAGCGATTGCGCAGCGAACTGACCGCCCGCGACATCCGCGTCGACTCACTGATCAACAACGCGGGATTCGGGACGCACGGAGATTTCGCGTCCGCCGACCTGGAGCGCCTCACCTCCGAGATCCAGCTCAACGTCACCACCCTCGTCGAGCTGTCGCACACGTTCCTGCCCGACCTGCTCCGGGGACGCGGCGCACTCGTGAATGTGGCGAGCACCGCCGCGTTCCAGCCGACTCCCGGCATGGCCGTGTACGGGGCGACGAAGGCGTTCGTCCTCAGCTTCACGGAGGCGTTGTGGGCCGAGGCGCGAGGGACGGGCCTCACCGTGCTCGCCGTCTGCCCGGGCCCCACGCGCACCGAGTTCTTCGACGTCGTCGGCTCCGAGGACGCCGCCGTCGGTCGCATGCAGACCGCGGATCAGGTGGTGACGACAGCGTTGCGCGCCCTGGACCGGCGCAGCACCCCGCCGAGCGTCGTCTCCGGGCTGATGAACTGGGTGTCGTCGATCAGCACCCGATTCGCGACTCGCCGCATCGGCGCTCTCGCCAGCGGGCGCCTCCTCGGGGACGTGCGGATGCGGACCTCGATCACGAAGTAAGGGTCGCGTCGCGCTCTTCCGGCTCGTCGAGTTCGACCGGAGGATCGCCGACGCCGAGATCGTCGTACGGGTTGAGCGCGGCGAGCACCAACGTCACGACGCAGGCGACGAGCGGCTGGAAGATCAGCACCAGGAGGGTCCCGATCCCCGGCGCGACCGCCACGACCGTGCCGGCGGTCGAGGTGTCGGGGTCGGGGAACCGCAGCGCGGCCACACCGATTCCACCGAGCACCATCACACCGGCCCCGACCACACTGCCCGCGAGGACGGCGCCCAGCGCGACCGGGCCGCGACTTCTCCGCGCCGTCCACGCCGCGACCGCGGTGAGGATGCCGACCACCAGGCCCGCACACGCGAACATCCCGATCGCGTCGAACCGGTGCACGCTCTCCCCCGTCAGCGACACCCCGCGGTCGGGGGCGACCACCAGCAGGTGCTCGGGCGGTGCGAGGACTCCCCACAGCACCCCGGCGAGCGCACTCGCCACCACCGTCCCGCAGAAGATTCCGGCGGCAGAGCGAAGCCTGAAGCGCGGGAGCGTGGTCACCCGTCCGACGCTACCGCCGTCCGCCGCAGATCGAGTCGAACACACCGTGGCGGGAACATTTCGCCCACCAGCCGTCCGGGCTGATCTGCACCACCATCCGGCGGCCGCACGCCTCGCAGAAGCGGGGCGGTTCGAGCCCCAGCTGCGCGGCGGTGGGGACGGCGTCGTCCACACCAGGCACCACGCGCCGGCCGGTGTACGGGTTGTAGCGCTCCTCGGGGCGGTCGACCCGATCCTCGGGGCGGTCGCCCATGATCGCCTCTACCATGATCGTCACAGGGTGTCGTTCAGTGCCTTGATCGGCATCTGCAGATCGACGAGCAGGTCGAGATCCTGTTCGGCCGGCCGGCCGAGGGTCGTGAGGTAATTGCCGACGATGACGGCGTTGATGCCGCCGAGGATGCCCTGCCTGGCCCCGAGGTCGCCGAGCGTGATCTCGCGGCCGCCCGCGAACCGGAGGATGGTGCGGGGCAGCGCGAGGCGGAACGCGGCCACCGACTTGAGGGCCTCGCTCGCCGGCAGGACCTCGAGGTCGCCGAACGGGGTTCCGGGGCGCGGATTGAGGAAGTTCAGCGGCACCTCGTCGGGTTCGAGTTCGGCAAGGTTGGCCGCGAACTCGGCGCGCTGCTCGAGGCTCTCGCCCATGCCGAGGATGCCGCCGCAGCACACCTCCATGCCCGCCTCGCGCACCATGCGGAGGGTGTTCCACCGCTCGTCCCACGTGTGGGTGGTGACGACGTTCGGGAAGTGGGACTTCGACGTCTCCAGGTTGTGGTTGTAGCGGTGCACACCCATCGCGGCGAGCTGGTCGACCTGCTCCTGGGTGAGCATGCCCAGTGAGCAGGCGATCTGGATGTCGACCTCGTTGCGGATCGCCTCGATGCCGGCAGCGACCTGGGCGAGCAACCGCTCGTCGGGGCCGCGGACGGCGGCGACGATGCAGAATTCGCTGGCGCCGGATTTGGCGGTCTGCTTGGCGGCCTCCACGAGCGACGGGATGTCGAGCCACGCCGCGCGCACCGGCGACTGGAACAGGCCGGACTGCGAGCAGAAGTGGCAGTCCTCGGGGCAGCCGCCGGTCTTGAGGCTGATGATGCCCTCGACCTCGACCTCGGGACCGCACCACTTCATGCGCACGTCGTGTGCGAGGGCGAGGAGTTCCTCGAGGCTGTCGTCGGGAAGTTGCAGGACCTCGAGCACCTGGCTCTCGTCGAGCGCCTCACCGCGCTCGAGAACCTGCTCACGCGCGAGGGCGAGGATGTCTGTCTGTACCGGGGCCGATGTCACACGTATCTCCTGGAAAATGGGCCGATCACGTGCCGTGGATCGACTGAACCGAAAAATTGAACACCGTACAAGTTGAACGGTGTTCACGTTAGATCCGTGGTGGAATACTGTCAAAGCCGAAGCGGGCTTTTCGACGAGATTGGGAGATCACACAGTGCAATTGCGACGCGGCGACGTACTCGACGGCGCAATGGCCATCCTCGACGAGTTCGGCCTCGCCGACCTCACGATGCGCAGACTCGCGACGGCCCTCGGCGTGCAGCCGGGCGCCCTGTACTGGCATTTCCCCAACAAGCAGACACTGCTCGGGGCCCTCGCCGACAAGATCCTCGAAGACGTCGACGCCCCGGTCACGGCCCCCGGCTGGGACGCGGAGTTCACCGAACTGGCCCACCGGCTCCGCACCGCGCTGCTCGCCCACCGCGACGGCGCCGAACTGGTCTCCGCCACCTACGCGTCCCGGATGACCAACTCCCGGGTCCGGGAAAGCTTCGCAGCAGTCGGCCTGCGATCCGGACTGTCCCGCGAACACGCGGAACTGTCGTCCTACTCGCTGCTGTACTACGTTCTCGGCCACACGGTCGACGAGCAGTCGCGGGCGCAGATGGAGTCGGCAGGCGCCCTCACCCGGGCGGCCCTCTCACCCGACGCGCCGCAGTCCCCGATCGCGGCGTACGACGAGGATCTCCTCGACGGCGATCCGGCGGTCCGGTTCGACTTCGGCCTGTCGCTGTTCGTCGACGGGATTCGCGCACGCTTGAAAGACTCCGCCCACCGCCCCTGAGCGCGCACAATTGAGTCGACGTCGCGTCGTCCACTCGAGGACCGCGCGGCGCCTCCGACGGCCAAGGGACGGACGCGATGACGTCTTCACTCGGCCGCCGCACCGGAACGGTTCTCGCGGCGGCACTCACACTGTCGCTCCTCGGCGCGCCCACCCCGGCGGCAGCACAGACTGGCGGCGATCCGGGTGTCGTCGTCGTCGTGACGCCGGTGGCGCCGGACGCGCAGCCGCCGGGCGTCGCCGACGCCACGTACGTCACCTACTGGACGACGGGGCCGATGAACGAACCGGCGCTCAGCACCGGCGCGGTACTACTGCCCCCCGGTGAGGCGCCGCCCGGCGGGTGGCCCGTCGTGTCCTGGGCCCACGGAACGGTCGGCATCGCTGACAAGTGCGCACCGACGGTGACGGGAAAACTCGTCGGACCGTACGTCCAGCACTGGCTCGACCAGGGCTACGCCGTCGTCGCAACGGACTACGTCGGCCTCGGCACACCCGGTGTGCACCCGTACCTGGACGGCCCGACGGAGGCGCACAGCGTGATCGACATGGTGCGCGCCGCGCGGACCATCACGCCGTCACTGTCGAACCGTTGGGTCGCGATCGGCCAATCGCAGGGTGGCCACGCCGCTCTCGTCGCCGCCTCGATGGCCACGACGTACGCACCCGACCTCGACTTCCGGGGCACCGTCGCCACCGGCGCCCCGTCCAATCTCGAGAACCTCGCACCACTCGTCGGCCCGGGTTTCCCGCAGCTCCCCCTCACCGGAAGCACGGTGTTCGTGGCGTACGCGCTCGCCGGACTACGCGCGTCGCGGCCCGACCTCGACGTCGACAGCTACCTCACACCGCTCGGCGTCGACGTTCTGAATCGCGTCGAATCGCTCTGCTACGAGGAGGCGGCCCCGCAACTCGGCGGGATCTCGATCGGACAGTTGATGTCCCGCCCCCTCGACGACCCGGCGGTCCTGGCGGCGCTGCGCACCACACTGGGAGTTCCCGTGCGGGGCTACGACCGGCCGCTGTTCATCGGACAGGGACTGTTCGACGACGTCGTCCCCATCCCCCTCACCTGGAAACTCACCGCCGACCTCGCCGCGAACGGGCAGCAGTTCGTGTTCCGGACGTATCCGACGGGGCATCTCTACACCATGCCCGCGTCCCTGCCCGATACCAGTGAGTTCGTCCGGAGCCTGTTCAGCTAGTAGTATCCACTGGTAAGACCACTTGACCTCTTACCTGTTGCCGACCTAATGTCGTGGTCATGATGTTCGAGCCGATCGCGCGGAAATCCGCCTCCACCGAAGTCTTCGATCAGATCACCGCGCGTGTGCTGGGCGGCGACCTCGCCGCCGGCGACGCCCTGCCGAGCGAGCGACGCCTGGCCGAAGCCTTCGGGGTGTCCCGGCCCGCGGTCCGGGAGGCGATCCAGAAGCTGGCCCAGGCCGGACTCGTCGAGGTCCGGCAGGGCGACGCCACCTCGGTCCGCGACTTCCGGCAGCACGGCGGGCCCGAGCTGCTGTCCCAGCTGCTGGTCCGCGACGGCGTACCCGATTGGGCGGTGGTCCGGAGCGTTCTCGAGGCCCGGCGGATGATCGGCGTGCAGGTCGCGCGGCTCGCTGCGGGCCGGGCGACCGACGAGTCGGGTGCCGCTCTCCGCGAAGCCGTGGATCACCTCGCCTCCGACAGCGACGCGGTCGCGCAGCAGGTCGGCGCCCTGGCCTTCTGGGAGCGTGTCGTCGACACGGCCGATTCCATCGCATTCCGGCTCATCTTCAACAGCCTCCGCAACGCGTACGAACCGACAATGACGGCGATGGCCGCCGTCATGGTCGCGGAAGTCGGACGCACCGACCTGTATTACGAGCTGGCAGACGCGATCTCCGTACACGACGAAGTCGCCGCGGCACAGATCGCCACCACACTCCTCGACCTCGGAACGGCAGCCGTCACGGCCGTGATCGACGCGCTCCACCACCACGATTCGGAGAAGGACACATGACCACGAAACCTTCCGCAGATCGCCGCCAACGCAGGTCGATCACCCTGCGCGACGCCGCAGACCAGTTCCGCCGCCACCCGTCCCCGTGGATGATCGGCGGCATGCTGGTCGCCGCGGTGGCCGCCCGCCTGATCGTCGGCGACTGGCAGCTGACCGATGCCGTGCTTCCGCTGGTGATGCTGGCCGTGTTCCCGTTCGCCGAATGGGTCATCCACGTCTGCATCCTGCACTGGAAACCCCGAAAGGTCCTGGGCCTCACCGTCGATTCGCTGCTCGCCCGGAAGCACCGCGAGCACCACGTCGACCCCCGGGACGTCCCGCTGGTCTTCATCCCGTGGCAGACGCTGATGTGGCTGATTCCGGTTCTCGTAGCCGTCTCGCTGCTCGCGTTCCCGCGCACCGGACTCGGACTGACCTTCCTGGTGGTGCTGAGTGTCCTGGGCGTCCTTTACGAATGGACGCACTACCTCATCCACAGCGACTACAAGCCGAACTCCCGGCTGTACCGCGCGGTCTGGCGCAACCACCGCCATCACCACTACAAGAACGAGCACTACTGGTTCACCGTCACCACCTCGGGAACCGCCGACCGGATCCTGGGCACCGACCCCGACCCCGAATCGGTCGAGAAGTCGCCCACCGCCCGCAACCTCCACGCCGTGCGCTGACGCGCCCGTGAGTACTTGTTAACGTCGGGCGGTTAATAAGTACTCACGGGTGCCGGAGGCGCTAACCGCGACGAAAGAGCTTGTTGCCCAACCAGACAACCGGGTCGTACCGGCGGTCGACCACCCGCTCCTTCATCGGAATGATGGCGTTGTCGGTGATCTTGATGTTTTCGGGGCACACCTCGGTGCAGCACTTGGTGATGTTGCAGAGTCCGAGACCGAACTCCTCCTGTGCCGCGTCACGACGATCCGCGGTGTCGAGCGGGTGCATCTCCAATTCGGCTACGCGGATAAAGAAGCGTGGGCCGGAGAACGCCGGCTTGTTGTCGTCGTGATCACGGACGACGTGACAGGTGTTCTGGCACAGGAAGCACTCGATGCACTTGCGGAACTCCTGTGACCGTTCGACATCGACCTGCTGCATTCGGTACTCACCCGGCCCGAGCCCCGGCGGCGGGGTGAACGAGGGGATCTCCCGAGCCTTCGCGTAGTTGAACGACACGTCGGTGACGAGGTCCCGGATGACGGGGAACGCCCGCAGCGGCGTCACCGTCACCACCTCGTCTTCCGCGAACGTCGACATCCGCGTCATGCAGAGCAGCCGGGGCTGGCCGTTGATCTCCGCGGAACACGAGCCGCACTTGCCCGCCTTGCAGTTCCATCGCACCGCCAGATCCGGGGTCTGTGTCGCCTGCAACCGGTGGATGATGTCGAGCACCACCTCACCTTCGTTGACGGGAATGGAGTAGTCCTGGAGGGCGCCGCCGTCGGCGTCGCCGCGCCACACCCGGAACCGTGCGTCGTAACCCATCAGGCCTTCCTTCCCGGATGTTCCGCGAGTTCGGCGTCGGTGTAGTACTTGGCCAGTTCCTCGATATCGAAGAGCTCCAGCAGTTCTGCGCGCATCGGCAACTGGGGCTCGCGGGTGACGGTGACGTCGGGTACCACAGCATCGGGATGCGCGGACATGTCGCCGACCACGCTGCACACCAGCAGGGTGTTGCGCCAGTCCGCTTCCATACTGGGGTGGTCGTCGCGGGTGTGTCCGCCGCGGCTTTCCGTGCGCAGCAGTGCCGCCTGCGCGACGCATTCGCTGACCAGCACCATGTTCCGCAGGTCCACGGCGAGGTGCCATCCCGGGTTGAACTGGCGGTGCCCCTCCACCTCCACGCCCCCGATCCGGCCCTTGATCTCGGTGAGTTTCTCCAGGGCGCGGACGATCTCGTCTTCCTTCCGGATGATGCCGACGAGGTCGTTCATGGTCTGCTGCAGTTCGGTGTGGAGCGTGTACGGGTTCTCGGTGGTGCCTCCCTCCCCGACCGCAGGATCGAACGGCGACAACAGCATCCGCGCCGCCGCATCCACCGCGTCCGCGGACACGACCGGCCGTTCCTGCAGCGACTTCACGTACTCCGCCGCCCCCAGTCCGGCGCGACGCCCGAACACGAGAAGGTCGGACAGCGAATTGCCGCCGAGCCGATTGGAGCCGTGCATCCCGCCCGAGCACTCCCCCGCGGCGAACAGACCCGCGACGCTGGACGACCCGCTGTCGGGGTCCACTTCGATGCCCCCCATCACGTAGTGGCAGGTGGGTCCGACCTCCATCTGCTCCTTGGTGATGTCGACGTCCGCGAGTTCCTTGAACTGGTGGTACATCGAGGGCAGCCGCCGGACGATCTCGTCGGCGGGCATCCGCGACGCGATGTCGAGGTATACGCCACCGTGCGGGGTCTGCCGTCCGGCCTTGACCTCGGAGTTGATGGCCCGGGCGACCTCGTCGCGGGGCAGCAGATCCGGTGTGCGGCGGTTGTTGTCGGAATCCTTGTACCAGCCGTCGGCCTCTTCCTCGGTCTCCGCGTACTGGCCTTTGAACACCGGCGGAATGTAGGAGAACATGAACCGGTCGCCCTCGGAGTTCTTCAGGACGCCTCCGTCGCCGCGGACGCCCTCCGTCACGAGGATGCCCTTGACGCTGGGTGGCCACACCATGCCGGTGGGGTGGAACTGGACGAACTCCATGTTGATGAGGTTGGCGCCGGCGCGCAGGGCGAGGGCGTGACCGTCGCCGGTGTACTCCCACGAGTTCGACGTCACCTTGAACGACTTGCCGATTCCACCCGTGGCCATCACGATGGCGGGCGCCTCGAACAGGACGGAACGTCCACTCTCACGCCAGTATCCGAAGGCGCCCGAGATCCGGTCGCCGTCCTTGGTGAGTTCGGAGATGGTGCACTCGGCGAAGATCTTGACCCGGGCCTCGTAGTCGCCGGTGGCGGCGAAATCCTCCTGCTGCAGCGACACGATCTTCTGCTGCATGGTGCGGATCAGTTCGAGTCCGGTTCGGTCACCGACGTGCGCGAGCCGCGGATACGTGTGGCCACCGAAGTTGCGCTGGCTGATCCGGCCGTCCGGGGTCCGGTCGAACAGTGCGCCGTATGTTTCGAGTTCCCACACCCGGTCGGGCGCCTCGCGGGCGTGCAGTTCGGCCATTCGCCAGTTGTTGAGGAACTTGCCGCCGCGCATCGTGTCCTGGAAATGGGTCTGCCACGTGTCCTTCTCGTTGGCGTTTCCCATCGCGGCGGCGCAGCCACCCTCTGCCATGACCGTGTGCGCCTTGCCGAACAGCGACTTGCAGACGACGGCGACGGACAGGCCCTGCTCCCGGGCCTCGATGACGGCTCGCAGTCCGGCGCCCCCGGCACCGATGACCACGACGTCGTACTGGTGCCGTTCGACTTCCGTCATTCCACTCCCTCTTCGGTGAAGTCAGTTGATCAGGCGCAGGTCGGAGATGGTCCCGCTCGCCACGAGCATCACGTAGAAGTCAGTGATCATCAGCGTGGCCAGCGTGGTCCAGGCGAGCTGCATGTGCCGGGTGTTCAGTGTGCTGACCCAGGTCCAGAGCCGGTACCGGATCGGGTGTTTGGAGAAGTGGGTGAGCCTGCCGCCCATGACGTGCCTGCAGGAATGGCAGGAGACGGTGTACGCCCAGAGCAGGATCACGTTGCAGACCATGATGAGTGTGCCGAGCCCGATTCCGAAACCGCCGTCGGCGCCGTGGAACGCGCGGATCGCGTCGTACGTGTTGATCAGCGAGACGACGAGTGCGACGTAGAAGAAGTAGCGGTGTGCGTTCTGGACGATCAGCGGCAGGCGCGTCTCACCCGTGTAGGTGCTATGGGGCTCCGCGACCGCGCACGCGGGCGGCGAGAACCACACCGACCGGTAGTAGGCCTTGCGGTAGTAGTAGCAGGTGAGCCGGAAGCCGAGCAGGAACGGCAGCACCAGGAACCCGAGCGGGATGATCATCGGCAACTCGCCGATGGGCGTCCCGAAGTCGCTCGAACCGGGCACACACGAATCGCTCAGGCACGGCGAGTAGAACGGCGTCAGGTAGTGATAGTCCTCGACAAAGTACGCGGTGCGGACCCACGAGCGGACCGATGCGTACACCACGAAGACGGACAGGCCGAGCACCGTCAGCAGCGGGGCCAGCCACCACCGGTCGGTGCGGAGCGTGCGTTCCGCTATCCGGGCACGCGTCGGCGCCCCCACACCGGCACTTTCGGAATCCTTCGGCGGCGCGCTCATCCGCGCTCGTAGTGGAGCCCGCCCAGCCCCTCGTCATCGATACCGAGCCACATCGACGCGTCGTACGGGGTGTCAGACACCTTGATTCGCTCCACCGGTTCGCGGTGGACGACGTTCGGCGGCGAGGAGTCGAGTTCCCGCGCGTCGATCTCGAGCCGCTCCAGATCGTTGCTCAGTCGCCGCACGGATGCGGCGTCGCCGTACATCGATCGCAACGAACCGACAGCGCGCCGAAGGCGGTCGATGGTGCGATTCAATTCGAGCATTTCGGAGGTCGACATGTGACCCCTCCCAACCCAGCCGGATGTAGCCGTGACATGAATCACACTACCGATATTCGGAGGGGACGGTGCCGCTTTCGGAACCTCGGAAACTCCGTCGCGATGAATTTCGCGGGGCAGCCGAGTCCATATCTGCAGGACCACTGACAACGCACACCCACCGGGAGGACATCATGGCCGACGCCACGATCGGAAGCATCCTGCTCGCCAGCACTCACCCCGACCGACTACGGGACTGGTACACCGCCGCGTTCTCGCCGAAGGTCGAACGCACCCCCGGCGAACCGGGCTACGACGTCCTCGACTTCGACGGCTTCTACATCATGCTCGACCGGCGCGACGACGTCGGTGACACGAATCCCGAACCCGGTCGCGTCCTCCTCAACGTCGAGGTCACCGACGCCCGCGCCGCAGCAGACCGGATCGACGAACTCGGTGCGACGTGGCTGTCCCCGCTCGAGGATCGTGACGGCAGCTGGTTCGGCACCGCCGTGGACCCCGACGGCAACTACGTCCAGATCATCCAGCTCAGCGCGCAGGCGCGGGCCGAGATGTCCTGACCGACAGCACGGAAAGAGAACAGTCATGTTGACCAATGCGAGAGCATTCAGCGGATTCGCCGTCGACGACATCGCCGCGGCCAAGTCCTTCTACACCGACACCCTGGGCCTCGAGGTCACCGAGGAGCAGATGGGTCTGCTCGGCCTGCATCTCCCGAAGGGGCCCGTGGTGCTGATCTACCCCAAGCCCGACCACACACCGGCGACGTTCACCGTCCTGAACTTCGCCGTCGACGACGTCGAGAAGGCCGTCGACGCGCTCACCGAGCGCGGGATCCAGTTCCTGCGGTACGACGGTTTCGATCAGGACGACAAGGGAATCATGCGCGGCAACGGACCCGACATCGCCTGGTTCACCGACCCCGCGGGCAACGTGCTGTCGGTGCTCTCGGAGTCCTGACGGCCGCGGCGACTCAGCGTGCCGTGACCGTCGCCTTCAGCCAGGTGCCGTCGAACCACGTGGACGCGGCCGCGCCGAACGACGCGGAGGCGAGGCGTCCGCTGCCCGCAGGCACCGAGCCGACGACGTCGACCCCCGTGACGGCGGGCAGGTCGTCGAGATTGCACCGCTCGGCGAGCCCGGGCTCGTCCGGCCACGACCCGATCACGGTTCCGGCGCAGGCGAGACCGGCCGCCGAGAGAGCCCGGATCGTGAGCTCGGTGTGGTTGAGCGTGCCGAGGCCTGCCGCGGCGACCACGACAGCCGGAGCGTCGAGGGCGCGCGCGAGATCGACGAGCGTGAAGCCGTCGGCGCCCAGCCGCACCAGCAGGCCGCCTGCACCCTCGACGAGCACCAGATCGTGCCCGTCGTCGAGCGCGCGGACCGTCTCGACGACGTCCGCGCACCGCAGCATCGGCAGGCCGCTGCGCCGGGCCGCGGTGTCGGGGGCGAGCGGTTCGGGGTAGCGGGCCAGCTCCACCACCGCCGTGACACCGGACAGTCTGGTCACCTCGGCCAGATCGCCCGGTTCTCCCGGGGCGACGCCGGTCTGCGCGGGCTTGCACACCGCCACGGACAGGCCGGCCTCGCGTGCGGCCGCGGCGAGCGCCGCCGTGACCACCGTCTTGCCGACGTCCGTCGACGTGCCGGTGACCACCAGGATGCTCACGCCGACGCTCCCGCCAGGACGTCGGTCAGCACGGCTTCGATCCGCGCCAGCTCGTCCGCGTCGAGCGTCGCGCGCGCGGTGAGCCGCAGACGCGACGTGCCCTCCGGCACCGACGGGGGCCGGAAGCAGCCGACGTGCAGTCCCTGTTCGCGGCACGCGGCGGCGGCGTCGACGGCGCGTTGTGGGTCGCCGAGGATGACGGAGACGACGGCGGACTCGGGTGCCCCCGCGCCGGTGAACCGCGCGAGATCCCGTGCGCGGGCCAGCACGGACTCGGCACGGTGCGGTTCCCGCCGCAGAACGGCGAGCGCCGCCCGTGCCGCACCGACGGCCGCGGGGGCCAGTCCGGTATCGAAGATGAACGTGCGCGCGGCGTCGACGAGATGCGCGCGCACCTTCTCCGACGCCAGCACCGCACCGCCCTGACTGGCCAGCGACTTCGACAGCGTGGCCGTGACGACGATGTCGGGTTCGCCGGCGAGCCCCACCTCGTGCACGAGTCCGCGGCCCCCTGCGCCGCGGACTCCGACGCCGTGCGCCTCGTCCACGACGAGGAACGCCCCATGGTCGCGGCACACCCGATGAAGGTCGACGAGGGGTGCGAGATCACCGTCCGCGCTGAACACCGAATCGGTGACGACCAGCGCCCGCTCCTCCGGCCGGGTGGCCAGTGCGCTGCGGACGAAGTCGAGATCGGAGTGCGGTGCGACGGCCACTCGGGCCCGGGAAAGCCGGCACGCGTCGACCAGCGACGCGTGGCTGCCCGCGTCGGAAACGATCAGCGACCCGGCGCCGGACAGTGCGGTGACGGCACCGAGATTCGCGGTGTACCCGGAGGAGAACACCAGCCCGGCCTCGGCGCCGACGAACTCGGCGAGTTCCGTTTCGAGGAGTTCGTGTTCGGTGGTCGATCCCGTGACCAGACGCGAGCCGGTGGCCCCCGCACCCCAGCGGCGCAGCGCGGTCATCGCGCCGTGCAGCACCTCCGGGTGCCGTACGAGTCCGAGGTAGTCGTTGGACGCCAGATCGATCAGCGCGTTGCCGGGCGTGCGTGGACGCAACTCGCGGCGCAGTCCCGCGGCGCGCCGCTGGTCCTCGACGTCGTCGAGCCAGGTGGTGAAGGTGCGGTCGGTACTCACCCACGGCACGATACGCGACTTGAACGGTGTTCAACCCGGGTGGGCCCGGTTTTCTCCGGGTGGCTAGGGTCGAGACCGTGACCTCCCCGAGCCTGTCCGTCGACGACATCACGTCCCTCGATGCCGCGCTGCTCTGGCATCCGTACGGCGCCTTCCCCGCCTCGACCACCCCGCTCGTGGTGGCCGAGGCGAGCGGGACGCGCCTCACTCTCGCCGACGGACGCGAACTCGTCGACGGCATGAGTTCGTGGTGGGCCGCGGTCCACGGCTACCGGCATCCCGTCCTCGACGCGGCGGCGACGGCGCAGCTCGGGCGGATGAGCCACGTCATGTTCGGCGGGCTCACCCACGAACCCGCCGCGCGGCTCGCCCAGCTGCTCGTGGCGATCACCCCGGACGGCCTCGACAAGGTGTTCCTCGCCGATTCCGGTTCGGTGTCCGTCGAGGTCGCCGTCAAGATGTGCCTGCAGTACTGGCGCAGTCGCGGCAGGCCGGAGCGACATCGGCTGCTCACCTGGCGCGGCGGGTATCACGGCGACACGTTCGCCCCGATGAGCGTCTGCGACCCGGACGGCGGCATGCACTCCCTGTGGACGGACGTCCTGGCACGGCAGGTCTTCGCCGGACCCCCGCCCCGCGAGTTCGACCCGCAGTACGTCGCGGAGTTCGAGCGCCTGGTGGCCTCGCACACCGACGAACTGGCGGCCGTCATCGTGGAGCCGGTGGTGCAGGGCGCCGGTGGTATGCGCTTCCACGACCCCCGGTACCTGTCGGAGCTGCGGCGGATCTGCGACGAGCACGGGCTCCTGCTGGTGTTCGACGAGATCGCGACCGGTTTCGGCCGCACCGGCGAGCTGTTCGCCGCGGACCACGCCGGGGGCCGCCCCGACATCATGTGCGTCGGCAAGGCCCTCACCGGCGGATACCTGACCCTCGCGGCGACGCTCTGTTCCACCGACGTCGCCGAGACCATCAGCGCCGGGGATGCCGGCGGGCTGATGCACGGTCCCACGTTCATGGCCAACCCGCTCGCCTGTGCCGTCGCGGTGGCGTCGATCGAACTCCTGCTGTCGCGCGACTGGCGAGGAGAGGTCGAGGACGTGCGCCGCGAGCTCGAATCGGGACTCGCGCCGGCCCGGGAACTCCCCGGCGTGCGGGACGTCCGGGTGCTCGGCGCGATCGGTGTGATCGAACTCGCCGAACCCGTCGACATGCGGGCCGCCACCGACGCCGCGGTGGCCGCCGGGGTCTGGTTGCGGCCGTTCCGGAACCTGATCTACGCGATGCCGCCGTACGTGTGCACCACCGACGACGTGCGGAAGATCACAGCCGGAATGCTTGCTGCCGCACGGAGCTCGACCCTGGGCCGTTAGCCCGCTCTCGTCGAGCTGAGAGCAACGCGAACGCGGGCTAGTGTTCTCGATATGGAAGCAAGCGAGTCGACCGGAACCACGCCCATTCCCGTGTGGCCCGGCAGCGCCTACCCCCTGGGTGCCACGTACGACGGGGCCGGGACGAACTTCTCCTTGTTCTCCGAGGTCGCCGAGGCGGTCGACCTGTGCCTGATCGCGAAGGACGGCACGGAGACACGCGTGCGCCTCGACGAGGTCGACGGCTACGTATGGCACGCGTACCTACCGACCGTCGTCCCCGGTCAGCGGTACGGGTACCGGATCCACGGCCCCTGGGATCCCGCGGCCGGGCACCGCTGCGACGCCAGCAAGCTCCTCCTCGACCCCTACGGCAAGGCGTTCGACGGAGAGTTCGACGGAGACCGGTCCCTGTTCTCCTACGACATCGAGGCACCCGCCGAGCCCGCCCCCGAGGAATCGGAGGACGCCGCCCTGATCATCGACACGGACGACGACATCGAGGCCGAGGACGACGCCGAGCTCGTAGCGGACGCCGAGGACGACGTCTCGGCGCCGGGACTGCCCGGACACGACTCGCTCGGCCACACGATGACGACGGTGGTGATCAACCCGTTCTTCGACTGGGCTGCCGACCGCGCACCGAAACACCCGTACCACGACACCGTGATCTACGAGGCCCACGTCAAGGGCATGACGGCGACGCATCCCGGTGTGCCGGAAGAGCTTCGCGGCACGTATGCGGGCCTCGCGCATCCGGTGATCATCGACCACCTCGTCGACCTCGGCGTCACCGCGATCGAACTGATGCCGGTGCATCAGTTCATGCACGATCAGACGCTGCTCGACAAGGGGCTGCGGAACTACTGGGGCTACAACACGTTCGGGTTCCTCGCCCCGCACACCGGGTATTCGTCGGCGGAGAAGCCGGGCGCCGCGGTGTCGGAGTTCAAGGCGATGGTCCGCTCGTTCCACGAGGCGGGCATCGAGGTCATCCTCGACGTCGTCTACAACCACACCGCCGAGGGCAACCACCTCGGTCCGACCATCTCGTTCCGCGGCATCGACAACGCCGCCTACTACCGGCTCGTCGACGGCGACGCCGAGCACTACATGGACTACACGGGCACCGGGAACAGTCTCAACGCCCGGCACCCGCACACGCTGCAACTGATCATGGACTCGCTGCGGTACTGGGTCACCGAGATGCACGTCGACGGATTCCGGTTCGACCTCGCGTCCACGCTCGCCCGTGAACTGCACGACGTCGACCGGCTCTCCGCGTTCTTCGACCTCGTCCAGCAGGATCCGATCGTCAGCCAGGTCAAGCTCATCGCCGAACCGTGGGACATCGGCGAGGGCGGGTACCAGGTGGGCAATTTCCCGGGCCTGTGGACGGAGTGGAACGGCAAGTACCGGGACACGGTGCGCGACTACTGGCGCGGCGAACCGGCGACGCTCGGCGAGTTCGCGTCCCGGCTCACCGGCTCCTCCGACCTCTACGAGGCGACCGGGCGCCGCCCCGGCGCGAGCATCAACTTCGTCATCGCCCACGACGGGTTCACCCTGCACGACCTGGTGTCGTACAACGAGAAGCACAACGACGCCAACGGCGAGGGCAACAACGACGGCGAGAGCCACAACCGGTCCTGGAACTGCGGTGTCGAGGGACCGACGGACGACCCGGAGATCCTCGATCTGCGCGGACGGCAGAGTCGCAACATCCTGGCCACCCTGCTGCTCAGCCAGGGGACGCCGATGCTGGCGCACGGCGACGAGATGGGCCGCACCCAGCAGGGCAACAACAATGTGTACTGCCAGGACTCGGAACTGTCGTGGATGGACTGGTCGCTGGCGGACTCCAACGCCGACCTCGTCGAGTTCACCAAACGGGTGATCGCGCTGCGCATGAAGAATCCGGTGTTCCGTCGTCGCCGGTTCTTCGAGGGCACCCCCATCCGCAGCGGTGACCAGACCCGCGACATCGCGTGGCTCACCCCGGCCGGTGAGGAGATGACCCCCGAGGACTGGGACAGCGGCTTCGGGAAGTCCCTGGCGGTCTTCCTCAACGGCGAGGGCATCCCCGAACCCAACCACCGCGGTGAGCGGGTGGTCGGCGACTCGTTCCTGCTGTGTTTCAACGCCCACGACGAGGAGATCGAGTTCTCCACGCCCAACTCCGACTACGCCGACGAATGGGCGATCGTGCTCGACACCGCCGTCCCGACGGGAGCGAAGGAAGCGGTGATCAAGGCCGGGAATCCGCTGCAGGTCGAGGCCCGGTCGCTGGTCGTGCTGCGCCGGACCGCCTGAGCCGGGGACGACGATGTCGATCACGGCCACCTACCGGCTGCAACTGCGCGGTGACTGCTTCACCCTGTCGGATGCCGCCACCGTCGCCGACTACCTGGACGACCTCGGGATCTCGCACGTCTATCTGTCGCCGATCCTGACGGCCACCACCGGGTCGACCCACGGTTACGACGTCACCGACGTGACCCGCGTGTCACCCGCGCTCGGCGGGCGGGATGCGCTGGCCGCACTGTCGAAAGAGGTGCGGGGCCGCGGCATGGGCCTCGTCGTCGACCTCGTCCCCAACCATGTGGGTGTCGCGAATCCGCGTGAGAACGCGTGGTGGTGGGACGTTCTCACGCACGGTCGCCGCTCCGAGTACGCCGAGTTCTTCGACATCGACTGGAGCGACGACAACGGCGTAGGCGGCCGGCTCGCGCTGCCCGTCCTCGGATCGGACGCCGATCTCGAGTCGCTGACCGTCGACCGCTCGGGACCCGAGCCGTTGCTCGCGTTCTACGAGCACCGCTTCCCGATCAGTCCCGGCACCGACGCCACCGAGCCGAAGGCGGTGCACGACGCGCAGTCCTACCGCCTGGTCCCGTGGGACTCCGGGCTCATCGGGTACCGCCGATTCTTCGCGGTCAGCGAACTGGCCGGCATCCGTCAGGAAGACCCGCGCGTGTTCGAGGCCTCGCACCGAGAACTGCGGAGCTGGGTGGCGGACGAGTTGATCGACGGAGTGCGCATCGACCATCCCGACGGGTTGTCCGATCCGGCCGAGTACCTCGACCGGCTGCGCGGCGTGATCGGCGCGGACCGGTGGCTCGTGATCGAGAAGATCCTCGGCCACACCGAACCATTGGACGACCACCTGCCGATCGAGGGGACCACCGGCTACGACGCACTGGCCGAACTCGGCGGCGTCTTCGTCGACGCGTCAGGAGCTCCCGCGCTCACTGCCCTGTCTGCGTCCCGCACGGGTGACCGGGGCGACGCGACATGGATTCACGAGCACGAAACCGCGATCAAACGCGACGTCGCCGGCACCATTCTCGACCCGGAGATCCGGCGCCTCGTCCGCGCCGTCCGCGCCGAGACCGGCACCGACTGCAGCGATGCGGACCTGCGCGACGCCGTCGTGGACGTCGTCGCCGCCATGCCCGTGTACCGATCCGACTACAGTCCGCTGGCCGGGCTGGCGAAGCGCGTGATCGGCGACGCCGCGCGGCGCGAACCGCAACGGTCCGACGCGCTGTCCGCCCTCGCCGCCGCCCTGATCGCCGGCGGTGAGGCGGCCACCCGCTTCCAGCAGGTGTGCGGCGCGGTGATGGCGAAGTCCGTGGAAGACTGCCTGTTCTACCGCACCGCCCGGCTGGTGTCGCTGCAGGAGGTGGGTGGCAATCCGGCGAACGTCGGCATCTCCCCCGCCGAATTCCACCTGGCCGCAGCCGAGCGAGCCACCCGGTGGCCGCGGGCGATGACGACGCTCTCGACGCACGACACCAAGCGCGGGGAGGACGTCCGGGCCCGGATCGGCATCCTGTCGCAGGTGCCGGACCTGTGGGCGGAATGCGTCGATCAGTGGGAACGCATCGCACCCAGCCCGGATCCCGTCACCGGACTGTTCCTGTGGCAGAACCTGTTCGGGGTGTGGCCGGTCGACGGCCGGGCCGCGGGCGACGTGCCCGACTTCCGCGACCGTGTCCACGCCTACGCGGAGAAAGCGGTCCGCGAGGCCGGGACCCGAACGTCGTGGCACGACGTGAACGAGGAGTTCGAGCGCGACCTCCACGGCTGGCTGGACACGGTGATCGACGGCACGGTCGGCAAGGCGCTCGGTTCGCTGTGCACCCAGCTGGCCCCGCACGCCTGGTCGGACTCACTCGGTCAGAAGCTCCTGCAGCTGTGTGGACCCGGGATCCCTGACGTATACCAGGGAACCGAGCTGTGGGAGGACTCGCTCGTCGACCCGGACAATCGCCGTCCCGTGGACTACGACGTACGACGGACCGTGCTCGCGGGACTCGACACTCCTCCGCTCGATGCGACGGGCGCGGCGAAGATGCACGTCGTCCGGGCGGCATTGCGCTTGCGCCGGGAACGTCCGGACAGTTTCGTCGGCGGGACCTACACGCCGGTCTTCGCGTCGGGGACCGCGGCGGAGCATCTGATCGGCTTCGCCCGCGGACAGCAAGGGTGGGTGCCGGACGTCGTGGCACTGGCCACCCGGCACACCGTCGGTCTGGAGCAACGCGGCTGGGGCGACACCACCGTGCCCCTCCCGGACGGCACCTGGACCGACCTGCTCACGTCCGCGACGTACTCTGGCGGCCGCGTCGACACGTCGACACTGTTCGCCCGCTATCCCGTTTCGCTTCTTGCCCTGTGAGTACTTCTCAACCGCCCGCGGTTAATAAGTACTCACAGGGGTACTGGCTGTTGTATGTCGCGACGTGTGGTTGCCCGGGCATACGGAGGGCCGGAGGTCCTCGCGGTCGTCGACGCGGAGGTTGTGAGTCCCGCCCCCGGCGAGGTGGTGGTCGACGTTCGCGCCATCGGGGTCAACCCGATCGACTACAAGCTCTACAGCGGCGCGTTCGGCGCCGACCCGGACGCCTTGCCGATGCGGCTGGGTAGTGAGGCTGCGGGCGTCGTCGGCGAGGTGGGCGACACCGCGGCGGGGCCGGTGGGCCCGATCTCGGTGGGCGACGAGGTGATCGTGTATCCGGTGGCCGAGGCGTACGCGGATCGGCTTGTCGTGTCCGGTGATTCGGTGATCCCGAAACCGGCGTCGTTGCCGTGGAACGAGGCTGCCGGACTTCTCGCGGTGGGTGCCACCGCGGTCGACACCCTCGACACGGCGCACGTCGGCGCAGGCGACCTCCTGCTCGTGCACGGAGCGGCCGGCGGCGTGGGCTCGTTCGTCGTGCAGTTGGCACGGGCCCGCGGTGCCACGATCATCGGCACGGCGCGCCCCGAGCACCACGACTACGTCCGCTCGCTCGGCGCGACGCCCGTGTCCTACGGCGCCGGCCTGGGCGATCGGGTCCGCGTCCTGGCACCGGACGGGGTGGATGCCGTCATCGATACCGCGGGCAGTGACGAGGCGATCGACGTGTCCGTGGACCTGGTGCGGGACGGGTCGCGGTTGGTGACGACAGTTCCCGGGCCCCGGCCGGCCGACGCCGGTTTCCGGATCGTGGGCGCGCTGGGGCCGGAAGGGATGGAACCGCGTAAGCGGGCCCGCGTCTTCCTCGTCGACCTCGCGGGCAACGGGGATGTGCGGGTGCGCGTCGCGCGCACGTACGCGCTGTCCGAGGCGGCGCGCGCTCACGCCGATCTTCGGAAGCCGCACGCGGCGGGCAAGTTCATCCTGCTGCCGTAAGCGGAACCATCAGTGGAGCAGACTAGCCCGGATCGTCGCTTTCACCCAGTTCCGATACTCGTCTACGTCCCACCCGCACTGCCGGCGCAGCATCGAGTACACCTGCGGCGACACGACCGTGAACAGCACGTCGGCGGCCCGCTGGACGGAGATCTCGGGACGCAGCAGTTCGTGCGCGGCGAGTCCCTCGGCGAGCGTCATCGCATTCTCGGCCGAGGCCCGCGCTCCCTCGTCTGCGAACCGCCGCATGTCGTCGTCCGCTCCCGAGGATTCGATCGACGTCGTCATCAGGGTCCCGGCCCGCTCCAGGACGTCGGTGCTGAATCCCACCATCTGGTCGAGGATCCGTTCGACCGGGTCGCCGTCCCGGGGCACGGGCGTGTGGGCCGCGGCGGTATCACCCTCGATGGCCGCGTGCAGTGCCTCGTGGAACAGTTCCGCCTTGCCTCCGGGGAATGCGGTGAACACCGTGCGGTTCGACACCCCGGCGGCCTCGGCCACGTTCCGCACCGTCGTGCTGACGTATCCACGTCCGATGAACAGCCGAGCCGCGGCATCCCGGACGAGGAGACGGGTCCGGCGCGCCGATTCCGCACGCAGCGGCGAACTGTAGGACCTCTTGGCGGTTCCGGGCATGGGCTCACGATAGACGCATTCGATACATCAATCGTGCAGCCAATGTGACACAGCGTTTCGCCGCGCATCAACCAGGCGAAACGCCCGATACCTACGACTTCGGGTGTTCCACCCAGGCATCGGATCCGGGAAACACGAGCGCCTCGTGGCCGTCGTCGTACCGGACGAGATAGGGCGGTTCGCCATTCTCTCCGTGTACCTCCACGACCTCGGCGGTCGTCTCGTGCACTCCGACCACCCTGCCCTGAACGTGCAACCGGTCTCCCACTGCTACGTGCATGACTGCTCCTCGCGACGTTCGAGTCCGTACTCTCAGCTTGCTACTTCCGGAACCGGGGCGAAAGGGCCGACTCGCCGCCATCTCTGCCGCCGTGTGCCATCGTGGGGACATGGCTACGTATCGATACCTCGACAAGGACCGTAACGTGCTCGAGGAGCACGACTTCGGCACCGTGCAGGACGCCGAGGAACACCGTTTGTCAGTTCTCGGCGCCGAGATCATCGAGGAGGTCGAGGACTCCGGCACGCCCGAGAGCTGACTGTCCTGCGCGGCCCGCCGCGTCGAGGCATGCTGATCGGGTGCACACATTTGAGGTATGGGCCCCGATTCCGGAATCCGTCCGCGTGGAGGTCGACGGCCGACGACACGACATGACCCCGTCACCGGACGGGTGGTGGCGAGCCGACGTCGACGCATCGCCCGATTCCCGATACGCGTTCCTCCTCGACGACAGCGACACCCCACTTCCCGACCCCCGGTCGCCGCGACAGCCCGACGGCGTGCACAGCGCGTCCCGACTCCACACCCTCGACGAGAGCCTCTGGACCGATTCGCTGTGGACCGGGCGGCAGCTCGCCGGCTCCGCCGTCTACGAACTGCACGTCGGCACGTTCACTCCGGAGGGCACGTTCGCGGCCGCCGTCGACCGGCTCGACCACCTCGTCGAGCTCGGCGTCGATTTCGTGGAACTGATGCCCATCAACGGTTTCAACGGCACCCACAACTGGGGATATGACGGCGTTCTCTGGTACACGGTGCACGAGGGCTACGGCGGGCCGGACGGGTTGCAGACTCTCGTCGACGCGTGCCACGCCCGCGGTCTCGGCGTGGTCCTCGACGCCGTGTACAACCACCTCGGACCGTCCGGCAACTACCTCGACCGGTACGGCCCGTACCTGGCGCAGGGCGCCAACACATGGGGCCGGAGCATCAATCTCGACGGACCGGACAGCGGCGAGGTACGCCGCTACATCATCGACAACGCGCTGCGGTGGTTCCGCGAGTTCCACATCGACGCGCTCCGCCTCGACGCGGTCCACGCGCTCGTCGACCACACCGCCACCCACCTTCTCGAAGACCTGGCCATCGAGACCCGCCGGCTGTCCGCGCACCTGAGGCGGCCGCTGACGCTCATCGCCGAGAGCGACCTCAACGATCCGCGCCTGATCACGTCGCGGTCGGCAGGCGGCTGCGGACTCGACGCCCAGTGGGACGACGACGTGCATCACGCCATCCACGCCGCCGTCTCGGGCGAGAGGCAGGGCTATTACGGAGATTTCGGTTCGATGGCCTGCCTCGCCGACACCCTGCGTCAGGGGTGGTTCCACGCGGGCACGTTCTCGACGTTCCGCGGTCGCACTCACGGCAGGCCGCTGGACACCCGCCGGACCCCGGCCAGTTCGCTGGTCACGTACACGTGCACGCACGATCAGATCGGCAACCGGGCGATCGGCGACCGCCCCGGCACGTATCTCGATTCCGGGCAGCTCGCCGTGAAGGCCGCGCTCGTGCTGTGCTCGCCGTTCACGCCGATGCTGTTCATGGGTGAGGAGTGGGGTGCGAGCACCCCGTTCCAGTTCTTCACCTCCCACCCCGAACCGGAACTGGCGCGGGCGACGGCGGAGGGGCGCAAGGCGGAGTTCGCGGAGCACGGCTGGAGCACGGACGACGTTCCCGACCCCCAGGACCCGGAGACGTTCGAGCGGTCCAAGCTCGACTGGGACGAACTGGTCCGCGAACCGCATGCCCGGCTGCTCGACTGCTATCGCTCGTTGCTGCACCTGCGACGGGAGCGCGCCGAGCTGACGGACCCGTGGCTCGAGAACCTGTCCGTCGACTACGACGAGGCGGAGCAGTGGATCGTTGTGTACCGCGGCGCACTTCGTATCGCGTGCAATCTGGGTGCCGAACCGGTGACTGTCCCGGTCGGCGGCTCCCCCGTGCTGTGGTGGGAGCCGCCGACGCAGGACGAGACCGCGTCGGCGACGGTGCTACCGGGTCACTCGTTCGTAGTGCTCGACAGCTCGCCCTGACGGTCCCGCAGCATCCGCAGGACGAGGATCGCGGTCGCGAACAGGATCACGGCCGTCGCGCCGGCGGCGACGTGCATGCCGTCGACGAACGCCGACTGCGCGGACTCCAGGAACACCGCCCGGGCCGTCTCCGGGAGGTGCTGGGCCTCCGCGACCGCGGCGCCGAGCGTGCCCTGCGCGGGCTCGACCTGTTCCGGCGGCAGCATCGACGTGTCGAGGCCGTTCCGGAAGATCGCCATGACGACGCTGCCGAGTACTGCGACACCGAGTGCGATACCGAGTTCGTATGCGGTCTCGGACACCGCGGAGGCGGCGCCGGCCCGTTCGGGCTCGACGGCGCTGACCACGAGGTCGGACGTCAGGGTCAGTGCGATACCGACACCGGCGCCGGCGAGGCCGAAGCCGATCACGAACATCGTCGGGGCACCGTCCACGCCGAGTGTGAGCATCAGTGCCGCACCCACAGCCGCGATCGCGAGACCGCCGCCGAGCACGTGCGAGGTGGCCCACCGGCGCACCATCCAGGCCGCCGCGAGTGCGGTGACCGCGCTCATCAGCATGCCGGGCAGCATCAGCACGCCCGACTCGAACGCGCTGTTACCCAGCACCAACTGCAGGTACTGCGAACCGAAGAACAGCACACCGGCCAGCGCGAAGATGGACAGCAGGTTGGTGAGGACGGCGGTCGAGAACGCCGGTTTGGCGAACAGGCCGATGTCGATCATCGGGTCCTTCATCGCCTTCTGCCTGCGCACGAACACCACACCGGACACGACACCGACGAGTCCGACGGCGAGGAGCACCGGGTCGACACCGTGCACCACGGTCTCCTTGACCGCGTACACCAGCGGCAGCATCGTCGTCATCGACAGCGCGGCGCTGAGCAGGTCGAAGCGCCCCGGGGCAGGGTCCTTGGACTCGGGGATCACGAGCGGTCCCACGGCGATCAGAACCAGCATCACGGGGATGTTGATCAGGAACACCGAGCCCCACCAGAAGTGCTCGAGCAGCCAGCCGCCGATCAGCGGGCCCGCCGCGGTGCCGCCACCGGCCATCGCACCCCACACGCCGATGGCGAGGGTCCGCTGGCGCGGGTCGACGAAGATCGTGCGGATCAGACCAAGTGTCGCGGGCATCAGCGTCGCACCCGAGATTCCCTGCAGAACACGGGCTGCGATCAGCATCTCGGGTGTCGGCGACCACGCCGCGATCAGCGAGGCGATACCGAATCCGGCGGCGCCGAGGAGCAGCAGACGACGCCGTCCGATCCGGTCGCCGAGCGTGCCCATCGTGATGAGCAGGCCGGCGAGGACGAACGAGTAGACGTCGATGATCCACAGCAGCTGCGTGCTGCTGGGTTCGAGGTCGGCGCTGATGAACGGCAGTGCGAGGTCGAGCACTGTGCCGTCGACGGCGATCAGGAGGACGGCGAAGGCCAGGACGACCAATCCGAGCCAGTCTCGGCGTGATGCGGAGGACTGACCTGGAGCGCCGTAGGCGTCGTTGATCCCGCGATCCGTGGAGACAGACATTTATCTTCCTGCGACTTTCCGATTCGAGAGCTGGCACGGCGAGAACCGTCCAGCCGGTACAGTTCCGTTACATTACCGTGAACCGTCCGGACGGTAAAGTTATTTCCCGGGTACAGTCCCTCACCATGGCTGCCGGTACGCGCGATCGAATACTCGACGCCCTCGAGAAGCTGCTGCTCGACGTGGGAATAGCCCAGGTAACCCTCGAAGCCGTCGCTGCGGAGGCCGGGGTGTCCAAGGGCGGACTGCTCTACCACTTCCCCAGCAAGGAAGCGCTTCTCGCCGCGATGGTGCGCCGGCTCGGCGAGCGGGCCGACGCCCAGCTCGCCGACGCCGTGTCCGGCGGCACCTCGCTGTCCGAGTGGTATCTGCAGGTTCCCGACGCGAGCACCACCGAGGAACTCGCCCTCTACCGTTCGACCATCGCCGCGCTACGGAGCGTCGACGGTCAGCACGACGAGATCCAGAAGGCCGTTACCGAAGTGATGCGCGGCTGGGACGAAGGTCTCCAGAGCGAGATCGACGATCCCGTGCAGGCCGAGATCGTGCGCCTCGTCGGCGACGGCATCTACCTGGCCGCTCTGCTCGGGCTCCCCATGCCCGAGCCCGAGCTGTACAAGAAGGTCGTCGCGCGGCTGCTGCAGAAGTAGCGGCTCAGGTGAGGTAGCGGTACGCGGGGCTCCCCGGCTCCAGGCGTTCCACCTGCATCCGGGACTGCTCCATCCGCTCGAGCAGCTCGCCGAGTCCCTCGGCCTTACCGAGTTCGATACCCACCAGGGCGGCGCCGGTCTCCCGGTTGTTGCGCTTCACGTACTCGAACAGGGTGATGTCGTCCTCGGGGCCGAGCACCTCGTCCAGGAAGCGGCGCAGCGCACCCGGCTCCTGCGGGAAGTCGACGAGGAAGTAGTGCTTCAGGCCGAGATTCACCAGCGAGCGTTCCAGGATCTCGCCGTACCGCGAGACGTCGTTGTTGCCGCCGGAGATCAGGCACACCACCGTGGATCCCGGCTCGAACGTGATGTTCCCGAGGGCCGCAACCGACAGGGCACCTGCGGGCTCGGCGATGATGCCCTCGTTCTGGTACAGCTCGAGCATCGCGGTGCACAGCGCACCCTCGTCGAGGTTGGCCATCACGAAGCTCTCGGGATCGAGCCGGATCGTGGTGGACCGGTCGGCCTGGCCCAGCGACGTGTGCGTCACCACCTCGGCGCCCAGGGCGGACACCACGGCGTAAGGAAGGTCGCCGACGCGCTTCACCGACGCGCCGTCGACGAACGGGTCGATCTCCGTCAACGTCACGGGACCACCGGCCACCAGAGCCGCCGTCATCGACGCAGCCCCCGTCGGTTCCACCCCGACAATGGCCGTCCGGGGTGCATGCGCATGCAGATACGTGGCGATGCCGGCGATGCACCCGCCACCACCGACGGGGACCAGTACGGAATCGGGGGCCGCGCCGAGCTGCGCGAGGATCTCGGCGGCGATGGTGCCCTGTCCGGCCGCGGTACGGGCGTCGTCGAACGGCGCAACCATCGTCGCGCCCGTCCGCCGCACGTCGGCGGCGGCCGCGGCCGCTGCGGCGTCGTACGTCTCCCCCGTCAGGATCAGCTCGACGAACTCGCCGCCGTGCGCACGGATGCGATCACGCTTCTGCTTGGGGGTGTTCGACGGAACGTAGATGCGGCCCGTGATTTCCATTGTCCGGCAGGCGAACGCGACGCCCTGCGCATGGTTGCCCGCGCTGGCCGTCACCACTCCGGCCGCACGCTCGCCGGCATCGAGCTGGGCCATGAGGTTGTAGGCGCCGCGCAGCTTGTAGGAGCGGACGACCTGCAGGTCTTCGCGCTTGAGGTAGACGTTCGCGCCGGTCAGCGACGACAGTCGCTCGCTCCGCTGCAATGGGGTCGCGTCGATCACGTGGGAAATTCGCTCGATGGCCGCGTCGATGTCGCCCACTGTCAGGGGCGAGGTGATGTTCTGGGCTGCGGTATCGGGCGATGTGGACACCCGGATATGTTCCCACTCTCCAGCCATGGGATACCAGTCGGGTTCAGCCGCGCGGATCGAACTGGGACGGTCGCGGCACATTGCGGACGTTCGACTTCGCCATCTTCACGGCCTCGCCGACGCCCCCGTTCATCACCATCTTCGACAGCGCCAACGCGAAACCGGTGACCTGCCCGCCCGTGATCGTCGGCGGCAGCGACAACGCCAGCGGGTCCGTGACCAGATCGACGAGCGCCGGTCCGTCGTGGTCGAACGCCTGCCGCAGGCCCGATTCGATGTCGGCCGGATCCTCGATCCGGCGGGCGAAGATGCCCAGTGCCGACGCCACCGCCGAGTAGTCGACGGGCGCGACGTCCACCCCGAAATCCGGCAGCCCGTCCACCAGCATCTCCAGCTTGACCATCCCCAGAGTGGAATTGTTGAACACCACGATCTTGACCGGGAGCCGGTACATCGCGACCGTCACCAATTCCCCCAGCAGCATCGACAGCCCGCCGTCGCCCGACACGGACACCACCTGCCTGCCGGGCGCACACACCTGCGCGCCGATGGCGTGCGGCAGGGCGTTCGCCATCGATCCGTGCAGAGCCGAGGACAGGAACCGCCGCGACCCGTTCGGCGTCAGGTAGCGCGCCGTCCAGACGTTCGACATTCCCGTGTCGGTGGTGAAGATCGCATCCTCGGCGGCGAGGTCGTCGAGGATCGACGCCGCATATTCGGGGTGGATCGGGATGCGCTGCTTGGCGGGTTTCGTGTACGCGCCGACCACCTTGTTCATCAGCGTCCGGTGCTTCTCGAGCATGTCGTCGAGGAATCGGCGATCGTCCTTCCGCCGGATCAACGGGGCGAGGGCACGCAGTGTGCTCGCCACGTCGCCGTGCACCGCCAGATCGACGTTCGTTCTTCGGCCGATTCGCTGTGCCGCCCAGTCGATCTGCGCGGTGCGGACTCCGTCGGGCAGGAATTGGTTGTACGGGAAGTCCGTTCCGACGAGCAGCAAGAGGTCGGCGCCATGCATCCCGTCGTGCGCCGCCCCGTATCCCAGCAGTCCGGTCATTCCGACGTCGAAGGGGTTGTCGTACTGAATCCATTCCTTGCCGCGAAGCGTGTGGCCGATCGGCGCACCGATCGTGCCGGCCAGGCTCAGCAACTCCTCGCGAGCCTCCCGCACACCCTCACCGGCGAAGATCGCAACCTTTCCCGCCGCGTTCACTGCGTCGGCGAGCGCCTGCACGTCCGCCTGGTCGGGCACGATCGCCGGGGCGCCGGTGCGCGGCACCGACGGCGCATTTCCCTCGGCGGGGCGGTCCGCGATGTCGCCCGGCAGCGTGATCACCGCGACGCCGGACAGCGCGGTCGCGTGCGCGATGGCGGACGCCGTCACGCGCGGCGCCTGAGCGGGACTTCCGATCAGCTCCGCGTACCGGGAGCACTCGACGAACAGGCGGTCCGGGTGGGTCTCCTGGAAGAAGCCGAGTCCGATCTGCTCGCTCGGGATCTGCGCCGCGATCGCGAGTACCGGCGCCCCCGAGCGGTCCGCGTCGTACAGACCGTTGATCAGGTGCAGGTTTCCCGGGCCGCACGAGCCGGCGCAGACCGCCAGCTTGCCGGTGACCTGCGCTTCCGCGGCCGCGGCGAACGCCGCGGACTCCTCGTGACGCACGTGGATCCAGTCGATTCCGCCCTTCGCCGCGCCGCCCGAACGCCGGACCGCGTCGACGATGGGATTGAGGCTGTCGCCCACGATTCCGTAGATCCGCTGGACGCCGGCGTCCTGGAGTTGACGTACCAGCTGATCGGCAACGGTTTTCGCTCTCATCGGGCCTCCGGTCGGGGGACGGTCGAACGGCGAAGGACAGCGGCGGTGCGGCCGTCAGGCGGTTTCGAGCACGAACACCGGGATCTCCCGATCAGTCTTCTTCTGGTAGTCGGCGTAGTCCGGGAACGCGGCGACGGCGCGTTCCCACCACGCGGCCTTCTCGTCACCCGTCACCTCACGGGCCACCATGTCCTGTGTGGTCGAGCCGTCGCGGAGTTCGACGTGCGGTTCGGCCTTCACGTTGTAGTACCAGACCGGATTCTTGGGGGCGCCGCCGAGCGAGGCGACGATCGCGTACGTCCCGTCGTGTTCGACACGCATCAACGGCGTCTTGCGGAGTTTGCCGGACTTCGCGCCGCGCGTGGTCAGCAGGATGACGGGCCTGCCGCCCAGCGTCGTGCCCTTGGCTCCGTCGGTGGATTCCATCAACTCGGCCTGATCTGCTGCCCACTTGGACGGACTGGGCTCGTATTCACCTGTGAGTGGCATGCGTCCAGTCAACACCTGATCCGCGAGAACGCGCCACCGATTCCGCCGAACGAGCCCACATGCGAAGAACCACATCCGTTTGTTCGTTGCGCCGAACTCCGGGTTCCGAGTAGCCTGATCCCACGCGGGGGACGTCCGTACCCCCGACCCGCACCAGTGAGGTGACCTGCGATGACGACACACGACGCATGGGTGCGCCGCGACGTTCGCCGCAGCGACCGAGCCCGGACCGTCGATCTCGCCGGCACCGAGTGGCCCCTCTACAAGCTGGAAGCCCTGGCAGTCGCGCTGCTGGTCTTCGCCACGATCCTTGTCGTCACCCAGACGCTGCAGGCGGCCGTCCTCACCGCCGCCGCGGTGGCGGTCGTGGTGTGGTGGGCGCGGCGCCTCTTCCCGCCGCGCCCCTAGCCGTCACACGGACAGGCAGCTCGGTCCGAGCAGCGCCTTGAGATCGCCCATCAACGCCGACGACGGTTCCACCCGGAGCACGTCGTCCACCTTCCACAACGTGACCTCGGTGCCGCCGATCAACCGCACGTGCACGTCCGACGTGCCCGGATGGCGCGTGAGCACCTGACGCAGCGCGCCGAGCTTGTCCTTGGTGCACTGACGCAGCGGCAGACTGACCGCCAGCGGCTTCGCGACCCCCACCGCCGAGAGGTCCGGCACCGCAAGGTCGTTGGCGATGAGTGAGATCCGGTCATCCCGGATCGACACGCGTGCCTTGACGAGCACGACGGAGTCCTCCGTGACGTCCATCCCGTAGACCGAGTAGGCCTGCGGGAAGAACAGCACCTCGATACCACCGGTCAGATCCTCGAGCTGCGCGGACGCCCAGGTGAGACCGTTCTTGTTGATCCTCCGGTTCACCGACGCGAGGATGCCGCCGACGGTGACCTGGGTGCCGTCCTTGATGTCGCCCTCGAGGATGGTCGGGATCGCGGTGTCGGACTGCGCCGACAGCACGTGTTCGACGCCGTTGAGCGGGTGCCCGGACACGTACAGTCCCAGCATCTCCCGTTCCAGCGCCAATCGGTGCTTCGAGTCCCACTCCTCCTCGGGGATCTTCACGTTGAACACCGAGGAGATCGATTCGTCGGCGTCGTCGCCGCCGAACAGGTCGAACTGTCCGATCGCCTCCGCCTTCTTGGTGCCCATCACCGCGTCGATGGCGTCGGCGTGGACGAGCATGAGCCCCTTGCGCGGGTGGCCCAGCGAGTCGAACCCGCCCGCCTTGATCAGCGACTCGGTGACCTTCTTGGAGCAGGCGGCGGCGTCGATCTTGTTGAGGTAGTCGGAGAAGTCGACGAACTTGGACTTTTCCTTGCGCGCCTTGATGATCGAGCCCACGACGTTGGCGCCGACGTTGCGGACGGCGCCCATGCCGAACCGGATGTCCTCACCGACGGAGGCGAAGTTGACCTCTGATTCGTTGACGTCCGGCGGCAGCACCGTAATCCCCATCTTGCGGCAGTCCGCCAGGTAGATGGCGGCCTTGTCCTTGTCGTCACCGACCGAGGTGAGCAGACCGGCCATGTACTCGGCCGGATAGTTGGCCTTGAGGTACCCGGTCCAGAACGACACCAGCCCGTACCCGGCGGCGTGCGACTTGTTGAACGCGTATCCGGCGAACGGGAGGATGGTGTCCCACAGTGCCTTGATGGCGGGTTCGGAGAATTCGTTGGTGAGCATGCCCTCGCGGAAACCGGCGTAGGCCTCCTCCAGGACCGACAGCTTCTTCTTACCCATGGCTCGGCGGAGAATGTCGGCCTGTCCGAGCGAGTACCCGGCCACCTTCTGGGCGATCTGCATGATCTGCTCCTGGTAGACGATCAGGCCGTACGTGTCGGCCAGGATCTCCTTCAGGGGCTCCTCGAGCTCCGGGTGGATGGGTTTGACCTCTTGCCGCCCGTTCTTGCGGTCGGCGTAGTCGTTGTGCGCGTTCATGCCCATCGGACCGGGCCGGTACAGCGCGAGCACCGCCACGATGTCCTCGAAGCCGGTGGGCTGCATGCGGCGCAGCAGGTCGCGCATCGCACTGCCGTCGAGCTGGAATACACCGAGAGTGTCTCCACGCGAAAGCAGTTCGTACGTGGCGTCGTCGTCGAGCGCCAGGGTGTCGAGGTCGAGGTCGACGCCGCGGTTGGCCTTGATGTTGTCGATCGCGTCGCCGATGACGGTGAGGTTCCGCAGCCCGAGGAAGTCCATCTTCAGCAGGCCGATGGCCTCGCACGACGGATAGTCCCAGCCGGTGATGATGGCGCCGTCCTGGGCGCGCCTCCACACGGGAATCGCGTCCATCAGCGGCTCGGACGACATGATCACCGCGCACGCGTGGACGCCGGCGTTGCGGATCAGGCCCTCGAGTCCCTTGGCCGTCTGGTAGATCTTCGCGACGTCCGGGTTGGAGTCGATGAGGGCGCGAACCTCCACCGCTTCCTTGTAGCGCTCGTGGTTCGGGTCGGTGATGCCGGACACCGAGATGTCCTTGGCCATGATCGGCGGCGGCAGCGCCTTGGTGATCTGGTCGGCGATCGCGAATCCGGGCTGGCCGAACTGGACTCGGGCGGAGTCCTTGATGGCCGCCTTCGTCTTGATGGTTCCGAACGTGATGACCTGGGCGACGCGGTCGCTGCCCCACTTGTCCGTCGCGTAGCGCACCATCTCGCCGCGACGGCGATCGTCGAAGTCGATATCGATATCGGGCATCGACACGCGCTCGGGGTTCAGGAACCGCTCGAACAGCAGGCCGTGCGGAATGGGGTCGATGTTGGTGATGCCCATCGCGTAGGCGACGAGCGAACCGGCCGCCGAGCCTCGGCCGGGACCGACGCGGATACCGACGTCCCGGGCGTGGTTGATGAGGTCGCCGACGACGAGGAAGTAGGCGGGGAAACCCATTTCGAGGATGACGCCGATCTCGTAGTCGGCGCGGGCGAGGTACTCCTCCGGCGGTCCGTCGGGGAACCGGCGGTCCAGTCCGCGCATGACTTCCTTGCGCAGCCAGGTGCCCTGTGTCTCGCCCTCGGGGACCGGGAAGATCGGCATCCGGTCGTGGTGCGCCCACACGTCGTCGTACGGCTGCACCCGCTCGGCGATCAGCAGTGTGTTGTCGCACGCGCCGGGCACCTGGTCGTCCCACAACGCCCGCATCTCCGCGGCCGGCTTCAGGTAGTAGCCGTCGCCGTCGAACTTGAACCGAGTGGGGTCGGACAGTGTCTTACCGGTCTGGATGCAGAGGAGCGCCTCGTGGTTCTCCGCGGCTTCCTTGGTGACGTAGTGGCAGTCGTTGGTGGCGAGCGGCGGAATCTCGAGCTTCTTGCTGATTTCGAGCAGGCCCTCACGCACCCGCCTCTCGATCGACAGTCCGTGGTCCATCAGCTCGAGGAAGAAGTTGTCCTTGCCCCAGATCTCCTGCCACTTGGCGGCGGCCTCGAGCGCCTCGCGGTCGTGGCCGAGTCGCAGCCGTGTCTGGATCTCACCGGACGGGCAGCCCGTAGTCGCGATGATGCCCTCGTGGTGGGTGGCGATGAGGTCTTCGTCCATCCGCGCCCACTTGCCGAGCTGGCCCTCGATCGACGCGAGCGAGGACAGCTTGAACAGGTTCCGCAGACCGGTCGCGTTCTCCGCGACCATCGTCATGTGGGTGTACGCACCGCTACCGGAGACGTCGTCGGACTTCTGGCTGCGGTCGCCCCACAGCACGCGCTTGGTGTTGAAGCGGGACTCGGGCGCGACGTACGCCTCGATGCCGATGATCGGCTTGATGCCCTGCTTCTTCGCCACGTTGTAGAACTCGCTGGCGCCGTACATGTTGCCGTGGTCGGTCATGCCCACCGCCGACATCCCCAGTCGTTCGGCCTCTTCGAACAGGGGGCCGACCTTGGCCGCACCGTCGAGCATCGAGTACTCGGTGTGATTGTGCAGATGTACGAACGAGTCAGCCACGTGCGCCTCTCTGAAGGTCTGGGAGCCTCACGAGTGTAGGCCCTCGGACCGACAGCACCGGTCGCCGACGGCGGGTGTCGGAGAAGTCGTGACGCGAGTTACTGGACGGGCGCCTGGGACGGTTCGATCTTTCGCCGCTCGCGCCGGACCCGTACCAGCGCATCGGTACTGAAGATCGCGAGTGCCACCCAGATCAGCGCGAAACCGATCCACCGCGACGCGGGCATGTCCTCGTGGAGAACGGCGACGCCCCACGCCATCTGCAGCGCCGGCGTCAGGTACTGCAGCATGCCGAGTGTGCGCAACGGCACCCGTTGCGCGGCCGCGCCGAACAGCAACAGCGGCAGCGCGGTCACCGGTCCCGCGGCCATCAGCAGCAGGGTGTGATCCAGCCCGGACCCGAGGAACGTCCCTGCCCCGGTGAGAGCGAGGAACACGAGGTAGCCGATCGCGACGGGCGCGGCCACGATCCCCTCGGCGGTGAGGCTCGTCCGCGGGTCGAGCGGCATCACCTTCTTGCACAGCCCGTACAGCGCGAACGACGCGGCCAGGGTGAGCGCGATGTACGGCGGATGCCCGTAGTCGACGGTGATCACGATCACCGCGACGGCGGCGAGCGCGAGCGCGACGATCTGGGCGGGCACGAGCCGTTCCCGGAAGATCACGACCCCGAGCAGCACACTCACCAACGGGTTGATGAAGTAGCCGAGGGCGGTCTCGACCACCCGGTCCGAGGTGACCCCGTAGATGTAGGTGCCCCAGTTCACCGCGATGGCCGTCGACGCGGCCGTGACCAGCAGCCAGGTGCGCACGCTCAGCCCGCGCAGCGACCGGAGCCGGCCCGAGACCGCCAGGACGACGAACATGAGCGCGAGCGTCCACACCACCCGGTGCGCGAGGATCTCCACCGACCCGGCCGGGCCGAGCAATCCGAAGAACGCCGGGAACGCGCCCCACAGCACGTAGGCTCCGACTCCGCAGGCGGCGCCCACGGTTTCCGCCTGCCTCGCCTTCACGAGCCGCTCCCCGGGACGACCCCGTCGTCGGGGCCGGGCACCACGATCTCGACCTGCTCCGGCAACAGCGGGCGCACGGCGAACCGCCCGGCGACGGCGTCGGCTCCGAGTGCCTCGACCGCCCGGACGTCCGGGGCGGACCGCAGCGCGGTGAGGGCGTCGTGATCACCGCGGACGACGACACCGATCACGCAGGCGCAGTTCCGGGCGAGTTGCGCCGACGACACCGCCGCGATCTGCGCCTGCCGCTCCGTCTCGCCCGTCATCGCCTGGGCGCGTCCGGCGGCCAGGACGCTCGCCCGTGCGAGCGCCGCATCGCTTGCCGCGACGGACACGGGAACGAGGGGTGTCTGCACTCGAACCAGGGGCACGCGGAAGAGAACCTGCGACACCCGGGTGCCGGACGTGACGTCCCGGACGACCTCCGTCGTCACCGGACGCGTGAACGAGACCAGCGCCCAGTGTTCTCGGAGCCCGTCCGCCGCGTCGAGCGATCGGCCCGCCCGGGCCAGGTAGTCGGCCACCACTTCCCCGTTGTCCGGGCCCAGCGTGTCCGTCGACACGGGCGCGCGCCGAACGGGATGCAGTGCTCCGAGCACGACCGTCACCGCGATCAGGACGACGGCGATGAGCACTGCCGGCACCGCGGTACCGCTCGGGTGCGGGCGCCTCACCTCAGCTCGCCCGCAGAACCCCGAGAGCGTCCTCGAGATCCTTCGGGTACTTGGACGTGATCTCGACCCATCGCCCGTCCGCGGGATGCGCGAAACCGAGCGACCGGGCGTGCAGCCATTGCCGCTCCAGCCCGAGACGTTCCGCCAGCCGCGGATCGGCCCCGTACGTGAGGTCGCCGCAACACGGGTGCCGCAGTGCGGCGAAGTGGACGCGAATCTGATGCGTCCGACCCGTTTCGAGGTGGATGTCCAGCAGGCTCGCCGCCTGGAACGCTTCGACCGTGTCGTAGTGCGTGATGCTGGGCTTGCCGTCCGCGGTGACGGTGAACTTCCAGTCGTTGCTGCGGTGCCTGCCGATCGGCGCGTCGATGGTTCCGCTGCTCGGATCCGGGTGACCCTGCACCAGCGCGTGGTACCGCTTGTCGATGGTCCGCTGCTTGAATGCGCGCTTGAGGAGTGTGTAGGCGCGTTCCGACGTGGCCACCACCATCACTCCGGACGTGCCGACGTCCAGCCGGTGCACGATGCCCTGGCGCTCGTGCGCACCGGACGTCGAAATCCGGAAGCCCGCGGCGGCGAGACCGCCGATCACCGTCGGACCGGTCCAGCCCACGCTGGCGTGGGCGGCGACCCCCACCGGTTTGTCGACGGCGACCACGTCGTCGTCGGCGTACAGGATTTCCATGCCCTCGACGGGTTCCGCCTCGATGGTCAGCGGACGCGGCGGTTCGGGCAGTTCCACCTCGAGCCAGGTGCCTGCAGACAGGCGATCCGACTTGCCGACGGGAGCGCCGTCGACCAGCACCGAACCTTCCTCGGTGAGCTGAGCCACCGCGGTACGCGACAGACCGAGCAGTCGAGCGAGGCCGGCGTCGACCCTCATCGCTTCGAGCCCGTCCGGGACCGGCATCGACCGTGTTTCCCTCACTTCTCTACCCCCTTACGTGTTCCGTCCGGTTCCAGCCCTATCAGTGTGAGCACGACGAGCAGGATCGCACCGCACACGATGCCGGAATCCGCCACGTTGAACACCGGCCACCAGCCGACGGAGACGAAATCGACGACGTGACCCTGCATCACTCCCGGTGCCCGGAAGAACCGGTCGACGAGGTTGCCGAGGGCGCCCCCGAGTACCAGCCCCAGACCGAGCGCCCACCACGGCGACCGCAGCGTGCGGCCGATGCGGACGACACCGATCACCACACCCACGGCGACGAGCGTGAGCAGCCAGGTCATGCCGGTGGCCATGGAGAAGGCCGCACCCGGATTGCGCACGAGCCGCAGCGAGACGATGTCCCCGATCAGCCAGACCGGCCGGCCGGTCTCGATATTGGCGACGGCGAGGATCTTCGTCAGCAGGTCCGTAGCCAGGACGGTACCTGCGATCACGAACAGCAGCAGCCTGCGCTGATGCTTCACCGGCTCGGGCGCTGCGGTGCCGGACGGGTCACCGTCGTTTCGGTCTTCGGCGTCGGTCTCGTTCTCTGCCGTGGGGTCTTGACTCACCCGTTCATCATCCACTACGGAGGCAAGCCTCCGTTCACGCGCTCCCGCGCGCACTAACCTGGGGGCGTGCCACTGTTCTCGAAAGCTCTGCGACCCGGATTCTGCCTACTCGCCGCAACCCTCTCCCTGGTCGCTCTGACCGCCGGGTGCGGAGGTGACGGCGACTCCTCGGAGTCGAACCCCGCAGGGTCCACGTCCACTCCCGCCGAAGTGACCGTCCCGATCTCCGCCACCACCGTCGAACTGATCCAGCCCGGCGAGGAGCCGCGCGACATGATCCAGCGCAGACCGCCGGTGGGGGTCACGCAGCAGGTGCAGCTGACCACCGACGCGCAGGTGTTCCAGCAGATCGACGACCAGCCCGCCCAGGACTTCTCCTCACCCGAGATCACACTCCCCCTCACCGCCGCCGTCGGGCAGGCCACCGACGACACAGACGGCGGCACCACCGTCGACCTCACTCTCGGTGACGTCACCAGCCCCGACGACCGCCTCGGCAGCGCGCTCGAAGCCAGTGCCGGTTCGGGCGCCGGCTTCACGGTCGACCCGACCGGTGCGATCACCGCGCTGCGACTGCGACCGGACGCCGAGGCCCAGGACATCGCCCGCTCCGCCATCGAGCAGGCGTTCTACCAGGCCGTGTACCGCACGGTCCCGTTTCCGGCGGAACCCGTCGGTGTGGGCGCCCAGTGGACGATCCGCCAGCAGGTGATGAGCGGCATCGCCCTCGACCAGACCACGGTGGCCACCCTGACCGCCCGGGACGGCAACCGCCTCACCGTCGACTACACGATCGACCAGAAGCCGAAGTCCCCCGTCTGGGAGCTGCCCGGGGAGGCAGGCACGCTGAACGTCGACCCATACGTGATGCAGGGCTCGGGCACCATGACCGTCGACCTCGGCCTGCCGCTGCCGGTGACCGGGACGGTGACCGTGGGCGGTGACCAGGAATACAGCGACCCCGAGGGCGCCACCCGCCTGCACCAGACCACGTCGAACTCGGTCCGGTGGGGTTCCTGATGCGCCGCGGACCCGTCGCCGCCTCCTGCTCCGTGTTCGCCGTGCTCGCGTTGTCGGCGTGCTCGTCGAACGCGTCCGGCGACGCCGACGCCACCGCCTCACTCGCGCCGCTCGGACCGGTGGTGACCGCAGCGCCGGGGTCGGCGGGCACACCGTTCGCCGATCAGGCCGCGCTG
Organism: Rhodococcus sp. NPDC059968; assembly: GCF_042738615.1. NCBI lineage: Bacteria > Bacillati > Actinomycetota > Actinomycetes > Mycobacteriales > Nocardiaceae > Rhodococcus > Rhodococcus sp. NPDC059968. Next base: position 52,654 of record NZ_JBHWUE010000040.1, on the reverse strand, counting down.
AAGGCGGCTCTCCTCGACGTCGGCGACCTTCCCGTCGGATTCACCCCCGTGCCCGATCCCGAGGACGATCTCGGGCTGCCTCCCGCGTCGGAGTCGGCGGACTCCGACAAGTCGAGCACGAATCCCGCGGAATGCGGCGCCGTACTGTCGCCCGTCACGGACCAGCGAGCGGGCGCGGTGGCGTCGGCGTCCGGCTGGTTCACCGGCCCGGACTTCGCGACCATCGACCAGGACGCGGCGAGCTACGGCACCGGCGCCGACGCGTCCCAGGCCTTCGCGGCGGTGCAGGACCGGCTGACGGGATGCACCGAGTACACCGGCACGGACGCCGACGGCGTGCAGGTGCAGTACCGGGTCGGCGGCCGCGAGCAGCAACCCGCGGGTGATGCGTCCGTGGCGTTCCGGCTCGTCACCACCAGCGAGGGCGTGAGTCTCGTCTCGGACGTGGTGGTCGTCGTCGTCGGGAGCACCGTCACCCAACTGGTCGCGACGGGCCAGGATCCGATCGACGCCGGCGTCTTCGACGACCTGACGAGCACCGCCGTGACGAAGCTCGCGCCCGCACCCGCCGGCTGAACCGACCAGGCCACGAACGACCGATGCCGGTGTCCCCGAGGGGACACCGGCATCGGTGCGAGAACGCGGCGATCCGTCAGGACCGCGCGGTTCGGCCCGGAATCAGGCAGGGCATGCAGGCGAGGTCAGCTGCGCGAGCGACACGATCTGGCATGCGGTGATCTTCGACAGCTTCCATGTTCCGTTCTCGCCGGGAACGAAGATGGCCGGAACGCCACCCTGCTGGACCTGGCCGTTGACGGTCAGCTGCAGCTGGCCGCTGGCGGTGCCGTCACCGTTGTCGATGACCGGGTCGAGAACGGTGACCTCGGCGTTGTTGGCCTTTGCGGCGGCGGCGACCTGGTTGATGAGCTGCGGATCCTGCTCCGAGCCCTCGACCATCGCGGACTTGACCTCGAGCGGCGTGGCCGGATCGAGGCCCTGCACCAGAAGCGCGTTGAGATCGGCCGCGGTGGGCACCTCGATGGCTTCCGAGGTCTCGGCAGCTGCGGAAGTCGTCGTCGTGGTCTTGGTCGCCGTGTCGCTCTCGTCCGAGCCACACGCAGACATCGTGAGGGCTGCGGCGATTGCTACTCCGGCAACCGTGATCTTACGAAGCTTCAACTCAATAACCTCTTCATTCTCGGTGTTCGTTCTCGGACGATCTGAGCATCTATCGCTACCCGGGCCAACATTACCCAAGGGTAAGCATCAGCGCCCGAGGCTACCTTCTCGTGGAGCCGGTCTCCACTCCTTCGTCCGGGCGGGAGGTCCGGTCACTCGAGAGAGCCTTCCACATCGGCCCGTTCGAGTTGTACGTCGTCGTCCTTGAAGGTCCGCGCCTTCCCCGGACCCGTTGTGCGCGTTTCGAATCGGACGGTCACGACACCGTGGCCGGCCCCCTGCACCCAGCCGTGGCCGAAGTCCGGGTGCGTCACGTCGAGACCGGGATGCCACCGCGTGTCGATCGCCCGGGCGGGTGCGGGAACGGGCGCGGAGAGGCCGTCGTCGGCGCCCGCCTCCGTGATCTTCGACTCCTGATAGCCCGGGACGTCCAGGTCCAGTTCGGGGAACAGCGAGCCCTGGCGGACCGTCGACAGTCCGGCGAATCCGACCCCGACCAGACGCACCGGCCCGAGTTCGAGCGGATCGATCACCTGGCGCTGCGCCGCCGCGACGAGGATCTGACGGTCGAGCGTCGCGTAGGGCAGCGTGACCGAGCGCGTCACGATGCTCATGTCCGCCTTCTTCAGCTTCAGCACCACCGTCCGCGCCGCCCGGCCGTCCTTCTGCAGGCGCACGAACGCGGACGCCGCGCTCGACTCGACGGCACCCCGCAACTCCGCCATCGTGACGATGTCGGTGGCGAACGTCGTCTCCGCGCTGACCTGTTTGGACTCGGCGCGTTCGGCGACGGGCCGATTGTCGATGCCCTGCGCCAACCGGTGCAGGCCCGGTCCGACCGTGGTGCCCAGAATCGACGCCACCTCCGATTCCGGGGTCCGCGCGAAACCGCCGATGGTCTCGATGCCGAGCCGCTTCAGCTTCTCCTCCGCGACCGGGCCGATGCCCCACAGCTTCCGCACCGGGAGCTCGTCCAGCACCGCATGCTGCTCGTCGGGGGGAATCACCGTGATCCCGTCGGGTTTGGCCAGACCGGACGCGATCTTGGCCACCTGCTTGCCCGACCCGGCGCCGATGGACGCAACGAGTCCCGTCTCCTCGAACACCAGAGCGCGCAGTCCCTCGCAATAGCGTTTCACCGTGCCCGCATCCGCCCCGGCCAGCTCGGTTGGTTCGCCGAACGCCTCGTCCATCGACAGTTGCTCGAGCACCGGCATCGGACCGCGGAGGGCGTCGAACACGGACTTGCTCAACATGCCGTAGAGGCGGCCCCGCGGCGGCAGCACCACCGCGCCCGGACCGACGAGTCTGCGGGCCTGATGCATCGGCATGGCAGAACGCGCGCCGAACACCCGCGCCTCGTAGCTGGCCCCGGCGACGACACCGCGGCCGCCGAGACCTCCGACGAGAACCGGGCGGCCGCGGAGCGTCGGCCGGGTGAGCTGCTCGACCGACGCGAAGAACGCGTCCATGTCGAGGTGCAGCACCCACCGACGACTCACCTGGTGCAAAATACCCGCCCGGTCCGACAGGTCACGCCTTGGCGATCGCCGCCCGCACACCCTCACCGAGTTCGACGGCGTCGCCCGGCGCCTCGGCAAGTTCCAGTTCGACGGCGAGGATCTCGCCGGCGATCAGCTCGCGGTGCGCGAGCGCCCAGTCCCGCCGTTCCGCGGGCACGTCGAGGACGACGGTGATCCGGTCGGACACCTCGAGCCCGGCGGCGCGGCGCGCGTCCTGCAACTCGCGGATCCGGTCCTTCGCCCAGCCCTCGGCTTCCAGTTCCTCGGTGACCACCGAGTCCAGGACGACCAGACCGGCACCGTCGGGCAGGGCAGCCGTCGACTCCGGTTCGGCGGCGACCAGCCGCTGCGTGTACTCCTCCGGCAGCAACTCGATCCCCGCCGCGACGACGACGCCGTCCGAGTTCTCCGACCAGTCACCGGCCTTCACGGCCTTGATGACGGTCTGCACGTCCTTGCCCAGGCGCGGCCCCGCGGCGCGCGCGTTGACGACGAGCTCGAACCGGCCGTGCGCGTCCACGTCGGTGGTGAGGTCGACCTTCTTGACGTTGACCTCGTCGGCGATGAGGCCGAGGTACGGGCGCAGGCGCTCCGCGTCGTCGGAGGCGACAGTCACCTCGGGCAGCGGCAGCCGCACCCGGAGGTTCTGCGCCTTGCGCAGTCCCAGCACCGTCGAGCACACCGACCGCACCTCGTCCATCGCCGACACCAACTCCGGATCCGCCGGCAGCGAATCTTCGGTGCTTCCGGGTCGCTCCGCAGGTTCCGCTCCCGCCGGCCAGTCCGCGAGATGCACGGACCGTCCGCCGGTGAGCCCCCGCCAGATCACCTCACTGATCAGGGGCAGCAACGGAGCGGCGAGCCGGGTGACCACCTCGAGCACCGTATGGAGGGTGTCGACGGCCTCCTTGTCCTCGTCCCAGAAGCGCGAACGCGACCGCCGCACATACCAGTTCGTCAGCGCGTCGCAGAACGTGCGCAGTTCGTCGCACGCCCCGGCGATGTCGTTCGTCTCGAGCGCCTCGGTGATGACGTCCCGGGTGCCGGCCAGCTTCGCGAGGATGTACCGGTCCAGGACGTTCGTCGAATCCGTGCGCCACTCACCGGACGTCGGCGCGTACAGCTGCAGGAAGCTCCACGCATTCCACAGCGGCAGAATCGCCTGCCGTACGCCGTCGCGGATGCCCTGCTCGGTGACGACCAGATTGCCGCCACGCAGGATGGGCGAGGACATGAGGAACCACCGCATCGCGTCCGAACCGTCACGGTCGAACACCTCGTTCACATCCGGGTAGTTGCCCTTGGACTTACTCATCTTCAGTCCGTCGTCACCCAGCACGATGCCGTGCGCCGCCACCGTCTTGAACGCCGGCCTGTCGAACAGCGCAGTCGCGAGCACGTGCAGGTTGTAGAACCAGCCACGGGTCTGCCCGTTGTACTCGACGATGAAATCGCCCGGGAAGTGCGTCTCGAACCAGTCCTGATTCTCGAACGGATAGTGCACCTGAGCAAACGGCATCGACCCCGACTCGAACCAGCAGTCGAGCACCTCGGGCACGCGCCGCATCGTCGACTTTCCGGTCGGGTCGTCCGGGTTCGGGCGCACCAGGTCGTCGATCATAGGGCGGTGCAGATCGGTCGGTCGCACGCCGAAGTCGCGTTCGAGCTCGTCCAGCGAGCCGTACACGTCCGTACGCGGGTAAGCCGGGTCGTCGGACACCCACACCGGAATCGGGCTGCCCCAGTACCGGTTGCGGCTGATGTTCCAGTCGCGGGCACCTTCGAGCCACTTGCCGAACTGGCCATCGCGGATGTGCTCGGGCACCCACGTGATGCCCTTGTTCAGCTCCACCATGCGGTCGCGGAATTCGGTCACCGCGACGAACCACGACGGGACCGCCATGTAGATCAGCGGCTTACCGCTACGCCAGCTGTGCGGGTACGAGTGCTCGATCGTCTCGTGCCGCAGCAACTTTCCAGCAGCCTTGAGGTCCTTGATGATGACCGGGTTCGCGTCGAACACCTGGAGACCCTCGTAGGGCGGCACCAGTGCGGTGAACTTGCCGCCCGGGTCGAGCGGCTGCACGATCTCGATCCCGTTCGCCGTGCAGTACTCCATGTCCTCTTCACCGAAAGCCGGTGCGAGGTGGACGATTCCGGTACCGGATTCGGTGGTGACGTAGTCGGCGGCGATGACGCGGTGCGCGTTCTCGTGACCGACGAAGAAGTCGAACGGCGGATCGTAGCGGAGGCCGACGAGGTCCGCACCCTTGTGCTCGGACAGCACCTCGGGCGAGTCCCCGAGCTCGCGGGCGTAATGCCCCAGCCGATCCTTGGCGAGCACGTAACGCTTCCCGTCGGCGCCCGTCACCTGGACGTAGTCGATGTCCGGGTGCACGGCGACGGCGAGGTTGGACGGCAGCGTCCACGGCGTGGTGGTCCAGATGATCGCGTTGGCGCCGTCGAGAGGTCCCTCACCGTGCAGCGGCATGTCGACGGTGACGGCGGGATCCTGGCGCATCTTGTACGCGTCGTCGAGCTTGGACTCCTGATTCGACAGGGGCGTCTGCTCGTACCAGCTGTACGGCAGCACGCGGAAGCCCTGGTAGATCAGGCCCTTGTCCCACAACTGTTTGAACGCCCACATGACCGACTCCATGAAGTCGAGATCCAGGGTCTTGTAGTCGTTGTCGAAGTCGACCCACCGGGCCTGCCGGGTGACGTAGTCGCGCCATTCCTCGGTGTAGCGCAGCACCGACTGACGGCAGTAGTCGTTGAACCGTGCGATGCCCATCTCGCTGATGTCGCCGGTCTTGATGCCGAGCTGCTTCTCCGCCTCGAGTTCGGCGGGCAGTCCGTGAGTGTCCCAGCCGAACCGGCGGTCGACCTTGTTGCCGCGCATGGTCTGGAACCGCGGGATCAGGTCCTTGACGTACCCCGTCAGGAGGTGCCCGTAATGCGGAAGCCCGTTCGCGAACGGTGGCCCGTCGTAGAACACGAATTCGGGGGCGTCGTCACGCTGGGCTACCGATGCCCGGAAGGTGTCGTCCTCGTCCCAGCCGGCCAGCACTCGCTGCTCGATCTCGGGGAACCGGACGCCGGCATCCTGTGCGACGCCGTAGTCGACCTTGGGGTAGGACTCGTTGCTGCTGGTCACGCTGCTGGTGTCGGTCACCGCGATCTCCTCGTGCCTGACGTACTCGGCACGGGGACGACGGAGACGCCTCCTGCGTCACCACCGCGGTACCACCCCGCTTGCACCCCGGAGGGCGCCACTCGGTGCCGGGCTGTGACGGGCCCACCCGTTCGGTTCTACTGAGCCGGCGTACCGGCCGTTCTTCCGAAGGCTCCCCGGTGATGGCCGGATCTACGCCGCAAAAAACTCGGTCACTGAATTGTTCGCTGAATGCAGTCTAGTCGCCACCGGCGTGCGGCAGCTCAGTCGGCCTCGTCGGATCCGGGCGTCGTGTCCGCGTCCCGTGCAGGACCGCGTTCACCGGGGACACCACTCGCGGGTTGCCCCGGCACGGCCGCCGCCTTCTTGCCCGCGAGGGCGCTGACGAGCAGCAGGACCGCTCCGGCGACGCACACTACGATGCATCCCCAGGCCCACACGACCGAACCGGTCATGAGAGCCACCACCAGGAGAGCGAACCCTACCGCTGCAAGAGCGAGTGTCACGACCAGCACGGCTCAACCTCTATCCGGGCCGCTGGCTGGGCAACTACCGCGCGCTCAGTCAGCTATTGCCCTTGGCGTAGGACTGGCTGTAATTGGACTGCGATCCACCCTGCGCGAACGAATCCTGACCGCCGTCCACCGGAACCGCGGATCCCCGCTGCTCCAGTTCCTCGAGCTGCGACTCCAGGTACGACTTCAGGCGCACACGGTATTCGCGCTCGAATGTCTTGAGCTGCTCGATACGACCCTCCAGCACGGAACGCTGCTGGTTGATCGTCGCCATGATCTCGGTGTGCTTCTTCTCCGCGTCCGCCTGCAGCGCGTCGGCCTTCTCCTTGGCCTGGCGCAGCTGGGTCTCGGAACGGGTCTGAGCGTCGGTGATCAGTGCTTCCGACTTCTGGCGGGCGTCCGCGACCATCGTCTCGGAACGGGTCCGTGCATCGCTGACCAGCTGCTCCGAGTTGGTGCGCGCGTTGCCGAGCAACTGCTCGGACTCGGTCTTCGCGTCGCTCGTGAGGCGGTCCGCCATCTCCTGGGCGAGACCCAGAACCTTGGCCGCCTGCATGTGAGCGTCCGCGCCCTGTGTGGGAGCGGCCGCAGCCGCAGCGGCAGGCGCCGGTGCGGGCGCGGGAGCCTTGGGCTGCTCGACGACGCGAGCCGGCTCCGCCTTGGGAGCGGGAGTCTGTGCTGCGGACGCGGAGCGTGGAGCCTTCTTCGCATCGGCGAGCTCCTTGTCGAGCTCCCCTACTCGCTGCCGAAGGTCGGCGTTCTCCTCGATCAGGCGCGACAACTCTTGCTCGACGAGGTCGAGAAACGCATCGACTTCGTCTTCGTTGTAGCCCCGCTTACCGATCGGTGGCTTGCTGAACGCGACATTGTGCACATCAGCGGGAGTCAGCGGCATGGAAGGATCCCTTCACGCGTCATTTGGCGGTCTAGCAAGCATTCAGTTACAGCGCAGTCTACGTAACGGTGAAACAAGACTGGATCAATGGGGTCCATTCTGTCACACCAGACCCGTAGCACGCGCTTGTCCCTGAACGATCGACATCAGGATGAAGACGATGAACAGCAAGACCATGATGGATAGATCCAACCGCACCCCACCGAGATTGATCGGGGGGATCAACCGCCGTAGCAGTTTGACCGGTGGATCGGTGACCGTAAAAATCGCTTCGAGAATGACGACCACGACGCCGGTTGGCCGCCAGTCTCGTGCGAAGGTCCGTACGAACTCGACAATGATTCTGCCGATGAGTAGCAGCCAAAAGACAAACAGTATCAAGTAGATCACCGAGAACAAGGCCACACCTTCACTCTGCCTGAGAATGTCCGGCCGATCAAAACGAGCCGCGTGGCCAGGGCTTTCTCCGCCACAGCCGCCGCGGCCCGCGTCGTTTCGGACGTTCGGATCCCGATGGTCGTTTTCCCCGCTCCGCGGTTTACTTCTGGCTGTAGAAGCCGGTTTCCGCGATGCGGCGACGCTCCTCGGCGGACACGTCGATGTCTGCGGGTGAGAGCAAGAACACCTTCGTGGCCACCTTGTCGAAGGACCCGCGCAGCGCGAATGCCAGCCCGGCGGCGAAATCGACGAGACGCTTGGCGTCGGCGTTGCTCATCTCGACGAGGTCCATGATGACGGGCGTGCCGTCACGGAACCGCTCGCCGATGGTCCGGGCCTCCCCGTAGTCGCGGGGGCGCAGCGTGGTGATCTTGGACAGCGGGCCGCCTTCGTCGAACAGGGGTCCACGACGGCTCTCCACCCGCTCCGACCGCGTGTCGACGGCCAGCGCGCCGCGGGTGCTGCCGCGCACAGCACCGCTCGCGCTGGGACGGGCCGACCGGACGGCCACGGGTTCGACCCGGGACGAGTGCCTCGGGCCGTCGTACCGGTCGAAGTCGTCGTCGAGGTCGTCCCGGCGGCCGGGAGCGTAGGCCGCCTTGCTGAAGGCCGGCTCGGCGAAGTCACGGTCGTCGCGGTCGAGGTACGGATCACGTCCACTGTCGCGCGCCGGTCGAGCAGGCCTGCGCGCAGGTTCCGGCTCGTCCAGGTACTCGTCCTCGTAGTCGTCGAGGGGAACCATGCCGAAGTAAGCCTTGAACTTGTGCAGACTGCTCATTGATCGACCTTCCTTGGCGCGGCGGACAGGGATCCAACTGCGACCGGTCGCAGCGGTGTGGACGGGCTGGCGATCACCTGGGCGATCTATTTCGAGGTTATAGGCCTCGAACCCAACAGCGCGGTTCCGACACGCACGCACGTCGACCCGTGTCGGACAGCGTGCTCGAGATCATTCGTCATGCCCGCTGAGAGTTCCGTCGCATCCGGATGGTCACGTCTCAGCCGCGCGTGTATCTTCTCCAGTTCCTCGAACGCCGCGTCCGGATCGGCATCGATCGGCGGAACCGCCATCAGCCCGCGGTACTCGAGTCCCGGCGACGACTGCACCTGCGCGGCAAGATGTTCGAGGTCGGCGATCGCTGCACCGCCACGCTGCGGATCCCCGTCCAGACTGACCTGCAGCAGCACCCGCAGCGGCTCGGGCCGCTCCCCCGCCTCGAGAGCCGCGGTCGCCGCGCGGCCGAGGGCGCCGACGAGTCGTTCGCTGTCCACCGAGTGGATGGCGTACGCCCAGTGCGCGACTGCCTTCGCCTTGTTGCGCTGGAGGTGTCCGATCATGTGCCACCGCACCGACGGGTCCGTCACCGCGGTACGGAACTCCGTGATCTTGGCCGTGGCCTCCTGCTCCCGCGACTCCCCGAATTCGCGGCACCCGAGGTCGTACAGGATCCGCGCGTCGGATTCGGGGAAGAACTTGGTGACGGGCAGCAGCGTCACTTCCGCGGGGTCGCGACCGGCGTCCCGGCACGCCGCGTCGAGCCGTGCGTGCACGGCGCCGAGCGCAGCCTCGATCTCGCCGACCCTGCTCATCGTTCCCACTCCCACACCGAATTCCTCGCCGCCGTCGGCGGTCGTCGTCACACGCTGTCTTGCCCAGTATCCATCCAGATCACCGCCGCGAGCCGACCGGTCGGGGCTTGCCGGCGATGACTGAACAGTGCCTGGTCCTCGATGGTGCAGCGCGGATCCTCCGCCACTCCCGCGACACCCGCGGCGAGCAGTTGCTTCCGCAGGCCTGCCCGCAGGTCGAGGCCGGGGGTCCCCTTGACGGTGCGGGTGGCGCTGCCGGGAAGGAACTTCTCGACGTCCGCCTGCATCGCCGCGGGGACCTCGTACTGTCGGCCACTCGCCGCCGGACCCAGGAACGCGCCGATCCGGTCGACCCGCGCCCCCTGCTCGACCATGACGTCGAGTACCCGCGGAACGATGCCGATGCGGGCGCCGATCCGGCCGGCGTGGACGGCGGCGATCACCCCGGCCTCGTCGTCGGACAGCAGCACCGGGACGCAGTCGGCGCTGAGGGTCGCGAGCGCGAGCCCGGGAACCGTCGTCACCAGCGCGTCCGTGGCGGGCACCGGCACGTCGGTGGGCCCGTCGACCACGGTCACGTTGCGACTGTGGATCTGCTCCATCCAGACCAGGTGGTCGAAGGCCACGCCGATGTTGTCTGCCAGTCGACGCCGGTTCGCCTCCACCGCGGCCGGATCGTCGCCGACGTGATCACCGAGGTTGAACGTGTCGTACGGCGCGACGGAGTGTCCTCCCACACGGGTGGTGACGACCCGGCGAACCCTGAAAACGGGGGTGGACGGCGAACTCAACGACGCATGAAGGAGGGCACGTCGACTTCGTCGTCACCCTCCTCGTCGGACACCGGCACCGCGCGGGACTGACCGTTTCCCGGGAGCGGCGGCAGACTGCCCGGACTCTGGTGGGAGCTGATCGTCTCGCGGGTCACCGACATCGGCTCGCTGTGCTGCTGCTCGGCCGAATGTCCGACCTCGCCTGCCCGCCCGGCTCCGATGGCGCTGCGACCGGCAGCACCCGACTCGACCGGTCGGCGGGCGGGGGTGCCGCCGTCGAATCCGGCGGCGATGACGGTGACCCGCACCTCGTCGCCGAGCGAATCGTCGATGACGGTGCCGAAGATGATGTTGGCGTCGATGTGGGCGGCTTCCTGCACCAGCGACGCAGCCTCGTTGATCTCGAACAGGCCGAGGTCGCTGCCACCGGCGATCGAGAGCAGCACGCCGCGCGCACCCTCCATCGACGCCTCGAGCAGCGGAGAGTTGATCGCCGATTCCGCGGCCTTGATGGCCCGGCCCTCGCCGCGCGAGGATCCGATGCCCATCAGTGCGCTACCCGCGCCGGACATGACGCCCTTGACGTCGGCGAAGTCGACGTTGATCAGACCAGGGGTGGTGATGAGGTCGGTGATGCCCTGGACACCGTTGAGCAGGACCTCGTCGGCGCTGCGGAACGCGTCCATGAGGCTGACGGCGGCGTCGCCGAGCTGCAGGAGGCGGTCGTTCGGAATCACGATGAGGGTGTCGCACGATTCGCGCAGCGACTGGATGCCGGTGTCGGCCTGGCCGCCGCGGCGCTTGCCCTCGAAGGAGAAGGGGCGGGTGACGACACCTACGGTGAGTGCTCCGAGCTTGCGCGCGATACTCGCCACGACCGGTGCTCCACCGGTACCCGTGCCGCCGCCCTCGCCTGCGGTCACGAACACCATGTCGGCGCCCTTGAGGACTTCCTCGATCTCGTCCTTGTGGTCTTCTGCGGCCTTCCGGCCGACTTCGGGATCCGCGCCGGCTCCGAGCCCGCGGGTGAGTTCCCGGCCGACGTCGAGCTTGACGTCGGCGTCACTCATCAGCAGCGCTTGCGCGTCGGTGTTGACGGCAATGAACTCGACTCCCTTGAGTCCCTGCTCGATCATCCGGTTGACTGCGTTCACGCCGCCGCCGCCGATGCCGACGACCTTTATTACGGCGAGGTAGTTGTGCGGGGGCGTCATCGGCTCTCGCCTTCCATGAGTGTGTATCACGCTTTCGTACAGATCAGTCCAGCCTGAACCCTCAACCTCAACCATAGGGTTACGGTTATGTCAAGTGCTGCTCGACTAGAGCGAAACGCTATGCACCGGCATAGGGATACGCCATTAGGCGCGCCGAGACGCGCCGAGTTATTTGACGAACTCCCCCGCAACTCTCTCGCATCCGGGTCACGACCCCTCACCGCACCGTCGGCAGGTCGGGGCTCGACACGTCGTACGTCTGCCCGGGCTGGGTGAGCAGCGGCAGGGTGACCGCAGCCTTGCGCTCGGACTTCTCCGTGCCGCCCCACACCACAATCCGGCCGTCGAGCAGCGTCACCGAGATATCCGAAATCGACTTCGCCGCAACCTGTCCCACCTGACCCCGCAGCTGAGGTGGCATCGATTCCAGCACTTCGATCGCCGCCTCCGTCGACGGGTCGCCCCACCCCGGTGTCTCCGTCACCAGACGCGGCACCCCGGGCGGCGGCGGTGCGATCTCGTAGTCCACGGCCTTCGCGTCGAAGAGATGGGTACCGCCGGGGCTGTCGACGAACACGACGGGCACCCGCTCGGTTACCGTGACCCGGATGGTGGACGGGTACACCCGCTGGACACGCGCGGACGCCACCTTCGGGATCGCGGCGACGCGCTGAGCCGCGCCCTCGGTGTCGACACGCAGCAACGGCTGCCCCTGCGGCACCGCCAGTACCTGGCGAATCTGCTCCTCGGAGATCGACGTCGCCCCCGCGACGTCCGTCTCCCGCACCGACAGCAGCGGCGTGAACCAGGCGACGAGACCGAGCGCCACGACCACGACGACGCCGACGACGCCCATCACCGCCGGCCGCCGGTACCACGGCCGCCGCGGCGTCTCCACTGCCGCGGACTTCCGTGCCGCCGAGGCCGATTCGCGGGTACGCCGCGTTCCGGGATCGGTGACCGTCGAGGTGCGCCGAGGCGAGGACGTCCGATCGCCCGCCGTCGCGCGGGAATCGGACGCGCCCGGCCGCGGACTGCGCTGGGCATCGCGGCGGACAGGGCGGTCCGGCCGCTCGGACCGGCCCCGACGCTCCCGCGTCATCGCGACGGGTGGTGGTGCGGAGCCGCACGCAAAGCGTCGAGGATCTGGTTTCCGAGCATCGTCACGTCACCGGCACCCATCGTGATCACCACGTCCCCGGGGGACGCGAGTGCCGCGACCTGCCGCGGCGCCTGCGACAGGTCGGGCTGGTAGTACACCGGCTTCGACACCGACAGCGCGACCAGGGCGCCGCTGACGCCCGGGAGCGGTTCTTCCCGCGCGCCGTACACGTCCAGGACAACCACCTCGTCGGCGAGGTCGAGTGCGTGCCCGAACTCCTCCGCGAATGTTGCTGTGCGGGAGTACAGGTGGGGCTGGAACACCACGATGACCTTGCCGCTGCGCACCGACTCCTCGGATTCGCGGCGGTCGGCCTCGTGGGGCTGGCGCACCAGATCGGCGGCGGCGCCGAGCACGGCCCGCACCTCCGTCGGGTGATGCGCGTAGTCGTCGAAGACGCGGACCCCGTGCTCGCGGCCGGTGAACTGGAACCGGCGGTGCACTCCCCCGAATCCGGCGATGCCTTCGAGGATCTCGTCCACGTCGGCACCGGCTTCCCGGGCGGCGAGGAGGGCGGCCAGCGCGTTGAGCGCCATGTGCCTGCCGGGCACACCCATCCGGACCGTCCTCGGCGACTGCTCCCCGGCCAGCTGGAACTGCAGGACTCCGCCCACGTCCCTGGCCTCGAAGCTCAGCAGTCGCGCGCCGACCTCGACGCCGTCGACGGGAGCGAAGGCCCCGTCCGGGCTCTCGGCGCTGCCGTATCCCAGCACCCGCACACCGGGCAGTCCCCGCGCCGCCACTCGCTGCGCGAGCGCCGCGGATCCCGGATCGTCGAGACAGGCGACGAGCAGACCGCCGGGCGACAGACGTGCCGCGAAATCGTCGAACACCTGGATGTACGCCTCGGTGCTGCCGAAGTAGTCGAGGTGGTCGGCTTCCACGTTGGTGACGACGACGACGTTCGGTTCGTATTGGAGCAGCGAACCGTCGCTCTCGTCGGCCTCGGCGACGAACACGTCGCCGCTGCCGTGATGGGCGTTGGTTCCGGCCTCGTTGAGTTCGCCGCCCACCGCGAACGACGGATCGAAACCGCAGTGTTGCAGCGCCACCACCAGCATCGACGTGGTCGACGTCTTGCCGTGGGTACCGGACACGAGCAGTGTGTTGTGCCCCTGCATCAGCGAGGCCAGCACCGCGGGTCGCAGGATCACGGGTATCCCGCGCCGGGCCGCCTCCACGAGTTCCGGGTTGTCCTTGGGGATCGCGGCGTGGGTGGTGACCACGACGGTCGGGCCACCGGGTAGCAGGTCGAGCGCACTCGCGTCGTGGCCGATGCGGACCTGCGCACCGCGGGCGCGCAGGGCGAGGACGCCGCGGCTCTCCTTGGCGTCCGATCCGGACACCTGCCCACCCCTGGCCAGCAGGATCCGCGCGATTCCGGACATTCCGGCGCCGCCGATCCCGACCATGTGGACACGTTGCAACTGCGCGGGCAGGTCGGTCATGGGGTTCCCCTTGTCAGCGCGGCCACGTCGAGCACGATGCGCGCAACCTCGGTGGCTGCGCTGCGGTGACCCGCGCCGGCCGCGCGTCGCCCCATGTCCTCGAGCTGTGCAGGGTCGCGCAGCAGAGGGATCACGGTCTCCGCGACGAATCCGGCGGACAGGTCTCCGTCGGCGACAATCATTCCACCTCCGGCGGCGACCACCGGTCGCGCGTTCAGTTCCTGCTCCCCGTTGCCGTGTGGCAGCGGCACGTACACCGCGGGAAGTCCCACCGCCGACACCTCCGCCACCGTCATCGCACCCGACCGGCAGATCACCGCGTCCGCGGCCGAATAGGCAAGGTCCATCCGCGACAGGTAGGGAACAGCCACGTACGGCGGGCCGCCCGGTGTCGAGGGAACGTCGAGGGTGTTCTTCGGTCCATGCGCGTGCAGAACGGCCACACCGGCCGCAGCCAGCGACTCCGCAGCGCCCGACACGGCCTCGTTGAGCGACCGCGCGCCCTGCGAACCGCCGAAGACGAGCAGCACCGGACCGTCGGCCGGGAGGCCGAAGTGTGCGCGCGCCTCCGCGCGCAGGGCAGCCCGGTCGAGACCGGTGATCGACGCCCGGACCGGGATCCCGAGGATCTCCGCGTCCGAGCGGCCGCGAGCGGAGACTCCGGAACCGGCGACCGCGGCCAGGACCCGGGCGGCGCGGCGGGCACCGATCTTGTTCGCGATCCCGGCGCTGGCGTTCGCCTCGTGCACCACGATCGGAATGCGGCGCCTGCGGCGGAGCAGTCCGGGGCCGGCCGCCAGGTATGCGGGCAGCGCGACGTACCCGCCGAATCCGACGACGACGTCGGCACCGGTTGCGTCGAGCACCTCGCGGGTGCGGCGCACGGACGCGCGCACCCGGCCGGGAAGCCGCAGCAGGTCGAGGGTGGGTTTACGGGGCAGTGGCACCGGCGGAATGAGCTCGAGCGGGTAGCCCCGCTCGGGAACCAGGGTGGTTTCGAGGCCACGCGCGGTGCCGAGAGCGGTCACCACCGCGGTGTCGTCGATCGCCTTGATCGCATCGGCCACTGCCAGAGCCGGTTCGATGTGCCCGGCGGTACCACCACCGGCCACGATCACCGACAGGGTGGACTTGTCGCCGTTCACCTACGAAATCCTCGCTCTCCTGCTCGGCCACCCGAGCTTCGCTGTTGACGTGCACCTCGTTCGGGGGTGCGGCCCTTGCCGCGTTCGGGGCGGCCCTTCTCGTATGTGACGCTGCGGGTCCGCGGGGCCATCTCGCGACCCGCCCGCCGGCGGGCTTCGGCGCGGCGCACCGCCTCGGCGCGTGCCGCGTCGGCCCGCACCGGCGAATACGCCTCCGGCTTGCGGAGCCGGAGAAGTCGACCGAACGGGCCGTCCTGCCCGGAGTGCAGCGCCGCGACCGCCTCCGGTTCGTGCCGCGCCGCGTTGGCGACGAGACCGAACATGAACAGTGTGGTGGCCGTCGACGTTCCGCCGGCCGACACCAGCGGCAACTGCAGGCCGGTGACGGGCAACAGCCCGATCACGTATCCGACGTTGATGAACGCCTGTCCGGTGATCCACACCGTCGCCGTTCCGGTGAGCAGGCGAAGGAACGGGTCGGCGGATCGCGCGGCGATGCGCAGGCCCGTGTACACGAACAGTCCGAACAAACCGAGGACGGCGGCGCCGCCGAGGTATCCGAGTTCCTCGCCGATGATCGCGAAGATGAAGTCGTTGTGGGCGTTCGGCAGGTAGCTCCACTTCGCGCGGCTCTGCCCCAGCCCTCGGCCGAGGATCCCGCCGTCGGCGAGCGAATACATCGCCTGCCGCGACTGGTACCCGATGCCCTGCGGGTCGGAACCGGGATTGAGGAACTCCCGCACGCGAGCGGAGCGATAGCCGGCGGTGAGCGCGAGGATCACGATTCCGCCGAAACCGGTGCCGACGATGGCGACGAAGAGCTTCAGCGGCAGACCCGCGAACCACAGCAGCGCCATCAGGATGATGGCCAGCGAGACCGTCGTACCGAGGTCGGGCTGCAGGATGATCAGGACGAACGCGACGAGCGCGGCCGGCACCAGCGGAACGAGCATGTCCCGGATACTGGAGATGTCGCTGCGCCGCGACGCCAGGATGTGCGCACCCCACGCTGCCAGCGCGATCTTGGTGAGCTCGGCGGGCTGCAACGAGAATCCCGCGACGACGAACCAGCCGCGGGTGCCCTGGGACACCGTGCCGATGCCGGGGATGAGGACCAGGACCAGCAGGATGATCGTGACCGCGAAGGCCGGGAACGACAGGGCGCGCATCACCCGGACCGGGATCTGGAGCGCCGCATAGAACAGGCCGAGCCCGAGAGCCGCGAACAACGCCTGCCGGGTGAAGAGGGTGTACGCCGAACCGTCGGAAGCGTAGGCCTCGACGCTCGAGGACGACAGCACCATCACCAGACCGAGGACCGTCAGCAGGAACGCGATGGTGACCACGAGGTGGAACGACGCCAGAGGCCGCGACAGCCAGGCCCCGATCCGGGTGCGCGGGCCGCGGGGAGGTGCCGTGCGCGTGCGGGGACTGGCCGGTGGCCGCTTCGTCGTCCCGGGTGCGGCCGCCGTGCGGGCCGGGGACCGCTGACCCTCGGGGACGCGGCGGGTGCGGGCTCCGGCGGAGGTCATCGCAGCGTCCTGGAGATGTCCGACTCGTCGAGCCTGACGACGGCGTCCGCGAAGCTGCGGCCCCGGTGGCCGTAACTGTCGAACATGTCGAGCGAGGCAGCCGCGGGCGCCAGGACGACGGAATCCCCTGGCGTTGCCAGCGCAGCCGCCTCGCGCACGACGACACCCATCACGGCGTCGCTGTCGGTGTCCGCCGGCAGCACCACCCGGTGCGTCGCGGTCTGCGGGACTGCACTCACACCTGCATCGTCTCCCGTTTCGACAGTGACCACGGGAACCTCGGGGGCGTGTCGCGCAAGGGACTCTGCGATCTGCATCGCATCACGGCCCAGCAGGACGGCGCCTGCGAGGCGACCGGCCACCTCCCGGACGAGGTCGTCGACCCGCGCACCCTTCAGCAGACCACCGGCGATCCACACCACCCGCTCGTGGGCGAGGATCGACGGGCGGGCGGCGTGCGGGTTGGTGGCCTTGGAGTCGTCGACGAACGTCACTCCCCCGACGTCGGCGACGTGTGCCGCGCGGTGCGGTCCCACGACGTGGGCGGCCAGACCTGCGGCGACGGCGTCCGGCGGAACTCCGATCGCCCGGGCCAGAGCCGCCGCGGCCAGGGCATCCATCAGCCCGGCGGGCCCGGGCGGGGTGATCCCCTCGGCCGGAGCCAGCCGCTCGCCGTCCGCGAACGCGCGGTCGACGAGATACCCGTCCTCGACCCCCAGTTCGCCCGACGCCGGCACACCCAGCCGGAAACCGAGGGTCCGGACTGCGAGGGACGAGGAGAAGAGAGAGGACGCGACCTCGTCGTCGAGACCCAGCACCGCGACCTCACCGGTCAGGGCGCGGGCCTTCGCATCGATGTACGGCTGCATCCCACCGTGCCAGTCCAGATGATCCTCGGCAATGTTGAGGATCGCGCCTGCGGTCGGCCGGACCGACGGCGCCCAGTGCAGCTGGAACGACGAGAGTTCGACCGCCAGCACCTCCGCCCGGGGTTCGGTCTGCCGCAGGGCGTCGAGTACCGGCAGCCCGATGTTGCCGCAGGCCAGACTCGGCAGCTCGGCCGCCTCGAGGATGGACTGCAGCATGGAGGTCGTCGTGGTCTTGCCGTTGGTGCCGGTGACCACCAGCCACCGCCGGGGCGGGCCGTAGAGCCCGGACCGGTCCACGTGCCAGGAGAACTCGATGTCGCCCCAGATCGGTACCCCGTCCCCGGCGGCGAGCGAGAGCAGCGGCGCGTCCGGGCGGAACCCCGGGCTCGTCACGACCAGCGCGAACTCGGCGACCCGGTCACGCTCGGCGAGCAGATCGTCGATCGGGACGGTCGCGGCGCCGAGCCGCGCGCACTCGGCGAGGGCGTCGACGTTCGCGTCCGTGACGGTGACGAGCGCACCGAGGTCACGAAGAGGTTCGATGGTGGCCCGGCCGGAGACACCCGCACCGGCGACGAGGACGCTGCGACCCCGCAACCAGTCGAGCCTGCCGTGTTCCTCCGCCACGTCGTCAGCCCCCGATCGCTGCCAGGTACTCGCTGTAGAACAGCGCGAGCCCGATCGCGGAGGCGATGGCGGCCAGCAACCAGAACCGGATGATCACCGTGGTTTCCGCCCACCCGGCGAGTTCGAAGTGGTGGTGGAACGGAGCCATCCGGAAGACTCGTCTTCGGCTCGACCGGAACACCGCGACCTGGATCACCACCGATGCCGCCTCGGCGACGAACAGCGCGCCGATCACGACCATCAGCAGTTCTGTGCGCGTCGTGATCGACAGTCCGGCGAGCATGCCGCCGAGTGCCAGCGAACCGGTGTCGCCCATGAAGATCTTGGCGGGCGCCGCGTTCCACCACAGGAATCCGATGCACGCACCGGCACCGGCCGCGCAGATCAGGGCCAGATCGAGCGGATCGCGGACGTCGTAGCAGCCCTTGCCGGGGCTCGTCTCGCACGCATTGCGGTACTGCCAGAACGTGATGATCACGTACGCGCCGAGCACCAGGCTCATGGAACCGGCAGCGAGACCGTCGAGGCCGTCGGTGAGATTGACCGCGTTCGACCAGGCGCTCACCAGGAGATAGCAGAACGCGACGAACACGACGGAGCCCATCGTGACCGTCGCGATGTCACGCACGTATGACAGGTGCGCACTGCCGGGGGTGAGGTCGTTCGCGCCCCGGAACTGCAGCGCGAGAATGCCGAACACCACGGCCGCGATGAGCTGTCCGACCAGCTTCGCCGTCTTGTTCAGACCGAGGTTGCGTTGCTTGCGGATCTTGATGAAGTCGTCGAGGAACCCGACCCCGCCGAGCGCCGTCGTGAGACCGAGAACCAGCAGTCCCGATGCCGACGGCCCGTCCGCGTTGTAGCCGATGCCGATCAGGTGCGAACCCCAGTAGCCGGCCCACAGTCCGGCGAGGATGGCGACGCCACCCATCGTCGGGGTGCCGCGCTTCGACTGATGGCTCGCCGGACCTTCGACACGGATCTCCTGGCCGAACCCCTGACGGGAGAAAGCCTTGATGAGAACGGGGGTCAGCAGAATCGAGACGGCGAGCGCGATGCCCGCCGCGAAGAGGATCTGTCTCACCGCGTAGCCTCCGAACCCTTCTGTCCCGTGCTTCCTGCCAACACCGTGTCCGCGACCTCCCACAATCCGATGGACTGCGACGCCTTGACCAGCACCAGATCACCCGGCGCCAGTTCCCGTTCGAGCAGTGCGACCGCACCGGCGATGTCGGGGACGAGGATCGACTCCTCACCCCACGAACCTTCCATGACCGCACCCTGGTGCATGGCGCGGGCGGGCCTGCCGGTTCCGACGATGATCAGCCTGCTCACATCCAGCCGGACCGCGAATCTGCCGATGGCGTCGTGTTCGACCACTGATTCTGGACCCAGCTCGGCCATTTCTCCGAGCACCGCCCAACTCCGGCGCGCCGCGCCCCGGCCCGTCCTGGCCATGGAGACCAGCGCCTTCAGGGCCGCCCGCATCGAGTCGGGGTTCGCGTTGTACGAGTCGTTGACGACGGTCACACCGTCCGACCGGTCGCGGACATCCATTCGGCGAGCCGAGACCGCGGCAGCACCGGAGAGAGCCTGCGCGATCTGCTCGAGGTCCGCCCCGCATTCGAGCGCCACCGCCGCTGCGGCGAGCGCGTTGCCGACCTGGTGTTCACCGTGCACGGCGAGCTCGACGGCGACACTGCCCGTCGGCGCTGTGAGAGTGAAACGCGCCCTTGCCTTCTCGTCGAGCACGATGTCGGTGGCCCGCACGTGCGCGGACTCCGACCGACCCACGAGAACCACCCGGGCCGACGTGCGCGGGGCCATGGCTACCACCAGCGGATCATCCGCGTTGAGGATCGCGACACCACCCTCGTCCGCCGAGGGCAGCGACTCCGCGAGTTCACCCTTGGCTACGGCGATCGCGTCACGCGAACCGAATTCGCCGAGGTGCGCCGTTCCCACGTTGAGGACGACCCCGATCTTCGGGGGTGCGATGTTCGCGAGGGCGGCGATGTGACCGCGGCCGCGGGCCGACATCTCCAGAACCAGGAAGCCTGTGTCCGCGTCCGCGCGTAGTGCAGTCCACGGGTGGCCGAGTTCGTTGTTGAACGATCCGGGCGGCGCGACGACGGGACCGAGAGGGCGCAGGACGGCGGCGAGCAGATCCTTCGTCGACGTCTTTCCCGCCGATCCGGTGACACCGACCACGGTGAGCCCCTTCGCGGTGAGGTCGTCGACGGATGCGCGCGCGAGCTTCGCGAGGGCCGCGAGCACGGCGGCGCCCGATCCGTCGGTGTCGTGTTCGAGTGCCATCGCCTTGCTCGGGACATCGCTCGGCGTCGGGGTCACGACGACCGCGGGGACACCGACCGGGCGCGCCGCCAGGACCGCGACCGCACCGGCCTCGACTGCCGACGTCGCGTGATCGTGGCCGTCCACGCGCGCGCCGGGCAGGGCGAGGAACAACCCCCCGGCGGTGACCTTCCGCGAGTCGAACTCGACCGTTCCCGTCACCTCGGCCGACGGGTCGGCGACGTCGTGCAGTTCGCCGCCCACGATCTCGGCGATGCGAGCGAGTGTCATCGGGATCATCCTGCTCCTCCGACCTGTCGCTCGATCGCGTCGCCCAGTACGTCGCGGTCGTCAAATGGGTACTTCACCCCGTGTATCTCCTGACCGATCTCGTGTCCCTTGCCTGCGACCAGAACCACGTCGCCTGCCTGCGCCCAGCCGACGGCGTCGGCGATCGCCTTCGCTCGGTCGGCTACTTCCCACACCTGTCCCCGCTCGGATTCGGGCACTCCGAGAGCGCCCTCGCGGACCGCGGCTCTGATCTTCGCCGGATCCTCGGTGCGGGGGTTGTCATCCGTAATGATCAGCAGGTCGGCTCCACGCGCGGCCGCGGCGCCCATCAGCGGCCGCTTGCCTGCGTCGCGATCGCCGCCCGCACCCACGACGACGGCAACGCGACCGCGCACCTGCTCGCGCAGCGTCGCGATCACGGCCTCGACCGCTGCGGGCTTGTGCGCGTAGTCGACGACGGCGAGGAAGTCCTGCCCCCGGTCGATCCGCTGAACCCTGCCCGGCACGTCGACCCCGGCGATGCCCTCGACGGCGTCGCGCGGATCGACACCCAGCGCCGCGCACAGCGCGACGGCGAGAGAAGCGTTGGCGACGTTGTACTGCCCCGGCAGACGGAGCTCCACGTCGAGTGTCGTGCCCTCGGCCGTGGTGAGCGCAAAGGTCTGCGAGCCCGAGGGCGACACCGTCGCCGGGCCTGCCGTCCACACCGCGCCCTCGCTCATGGTGGCGACGGTCGTCACGATCGCGTGCGCGCCGCGGGCGACGTCGGCCATCCGCTGCCCCCACACGTCGTCGACACAGATGACGGCGTGCTGGGCATGCACGGACGAATCGGCGGCGAAGAGCCGCGCCTTGGCGGCGAAGTAATCCTCGAAGTCGCGGTGGAAGTCCAGGTGGTCCTGGGACAGGTTCGTGAACGCGCCCACATCGAAGCGGACTCCGTCGACGCGGCCGAGCGACAGCGCGTGGCTGGACACCTCCATGACGACCGTGTCGATCCCCTGCTCGAGCATCACGGCGAACAGGGCGTGGAGTTGCGGCGCCTCGGGTGTCGTCAGTGCGCTGGGCACCCGGCGGCCACTCATCCGGGTCTCGATGGTGCCCACGAGACCGGTCGTCCGCCCCGCGGCGGTGAGCGCGGCTTCGACGAGATACGACGTCGTGGTCTTCCCCGACGTCCCGGTGATACCGATGACCTGCATCTTCTCCGAGGGTCGACCGTAGATGGTGGCCGACAGCTCACCGAGGACGCCCCGTGGATCGTCGTGGACGAGCACCGGCATGTCGGAGCCCAGTGCGGACACCAGAGCGAATCCGGCCTCGTCGGTGAGGATCGCGGTCGCTCCGCGTGCGAGAGCGTCGGCGGCGAACTCCGCGCCGTGCGCGCGTGCCCCGGGAAGGGCCGCGAACAGATCGCCCTCGACGATCCCCTGGGCGCGGAGATCCACCCCGGTGACGATCACGTGCTCGGCGGTTCCGGCGGGTGCCTCGACCCTCGCTCCGGCGAGCGCTGCCAGAGCGCTCACCGTGGTACGGACCGGCTGGGCGGGGCGAAGACTGTCTGTGACCTTCACCTCCACTGACGCCGACTGCGGGCGGGACGGAACAGGCACCGGGCTCCTCTCGGATGTCGACTCTCACTGACAACGGCGTAGTGCACGGATCGATACAGCGTGCTACCTCGGCAGTTCCCTGCGTCCACGGAAAAGTCCGTGTCCACTGAACGGCCGACGTGTCAGATTACCGCGAGAGCTCTCGGAACCCGATTCGGCCGACCTTCGCTCAATCGGCCTGCAGCACCAGCCTGCGTCCGGGGTCCGGGGACATCGGCACGCTGTCGCGTTGCAGCATCCAGGACGCGATGTTGTGGAACAGCGGTGCGGCGGACTGCCCGCCGGAACCGTCCGCGCTGCGTGTCGGCGCGTTGAGCATGATTCCGACGACGTACCGCGGGTTGTCGGCCGGGGCGATCCCTGCGAACGTGATCCAGTAGTTCGAGTTCGAGTAGCACTTGCAGGCGGGATCGACCTGCTGAGCGGTGCCCGTCTTGCCGCTGATCTGGTACCCGTCGACGGCGGCCTGCACCCCGGTGCCCCGCTGGTTGCCCGTGTCGTTCTGGGTGACGGAGCGGAACATGTCGCGAACGGTGGACGCGGTCTGGGGGCTGACGACGGTCACCTCCTCGGGCATCTCGGTCTCCGTCCGGTTCCCGGACGCGTCGACCGTCGCTTTGACGATGCGCGGCGGGATGCGGACACCGTCGTTGGCGATCGCCTGGTACATGCCGGTCATCTGCAGCAGCGTCATCGACAGGCCCTGACCGATCGGCAGGTTCGCGAACGTGCCTCCCGACCACTGGTCGCGGCTGGGGACGCTGCCGGCGCTCTCACCGGGAAGCCCGACGTCGGTGCGCTGGCCGAGACCGAACCTGGACAGCATGTCCGCGTAGCGGTCCTCCCCCACCCGCTGGGCGAGCATCAGGGTGCCCACGTTCGAGGACTTACCGAACACCCCCGTGGCCGTGTACGGGGCGACCCCGTGGTCCCACGCATCCTTCACCGACACACCCGACATCTGAATGTTGCCGGGGACCTCGAGAACTTCGTCCGGTGTGGTGAGCCCGTACTCGATCGCGGCCGCCGCGGTGACGATCTTGTTGACGGAGCCCGGTTCGAACGGCGTGCTCACCGACAGGTTGCCCATCTCCACGGTCCGCGGGTTGTTGCCCACCCCGATCGCCGGATTGAACGTGCTGTCGTTCGACATCGCGAGCACTTCACCGGTGTGGGAGTCGAGCACGACCGCAGACGCGTCCTTCGCACCGGACTTGTCCTTGGCCATCTGCACCTGCTGCTGGACGTAGTACTGCAGGTCGGAGTCGATGGTGAGCTCCACGCTCGACCCGTCCACCGCCGGTTGCTTGTCACGCCAGCTGCCGGGAATCACCGCGCCGTCGGAGCCGCGGTCGTAGGTCTGGGAGCCGTCGGTGCCGGCGAGGGTGGAGTCGAGCGAGTCCTCGAGGCCGAGCAGTCCGTGACCGTCCCAGCCGGTGGCGCCGACGAGATTCGCGGCAAGGGATCCGCCGGGGTACTCGCGGATGTCCTGGCGTTCGAGTCCGACCTCCGGGAACTTGTCACTGATCTGCGCGGCGATGTTGGGATCGACGCTGCGCGCGAGATAGACGAACGTGTCGTCGCCGTGGAGTTTCTCCTTCAGATCCTTCTCGGGTGCGGCGTCGCCGATCCGGTCGTGGATCTCCTTCGCGATCGCGTCGAGACGGGAGTCGACGTCGGGGGCGGTGTCGCTCTTGGTCTTCGCCTCCTCGAGTTCCTTCCGCACCCGCGCGGGCTGGAACGTCAGGGCCTTCGCTTCCATCGTGAACGCGATGGGGTTGGCGTTGCGGTCGGTGATCGACCCGCGCAGCGCCGGATCCACCTCGGTGGTGGTGCGCTGGTTCGCCGCCTCCGCGGACAGTTGTGGTGCGTCGATGACCTGAATCCACAGAAGCTGCACTGCGGCGAGGCCGAGCGCCAAGAACATCATTAGGCGTCCGTACCGTTGCCTGAACGGAAAGGACGCCGAACCGGCGCCCTTGGGGCGCCGGGGACGACTTCTCGGTGCGCTTCGACTCACCGGCGACCGCCGGACGGTGGAGCAGTCGTCGGAGCGGTGGTCGAGGGGATCACGGGAACCAATTGTTCACCCTGCGCTTGGATCTCCGTGCCATTGCCGGGCTGCTGCGGCGTGGCGCGCGGCGACTGCGTCGTCGTCCCGCGGTTGGGGGCGGTCGCGACGGCGTTGCCGCGCTGGGTGGGCGCGGTGGCGACGTCCAGCGGCGGCACGGGTGCACCCGACGCCGGGGCCGGCTTTCCGACGACCTCGACGCTGCCGTCGGGGTGGACGACGAGGCGAGCGGGATCGTTGGCGGGCACCATGCCGAGCTTGGCCGCTTCCTCCGCCAGTTTCGGGGCGGAGTTGGCGGTCTCGACGTCACGCTGGAGCGCGGCCTTCTCCTCCGAGAGCGACTGGTTGTGGGCGCGGGCGGCGCTCAGCTGGTACGAGTCCTCGGCGGACCGGGTCGTCAGCAGCAGTGTCATGGCCAGCCCCATGGCGAGCAGAACGAGGATCGTCGCCACGAACGGGATGCGGGCGGTGAGCGTGCCGGTGCGGTTCTTGCCGGAGACGGCGACCGCGGATCCGTTGTGCACGGCTGCGCGCTGGGTGCGCTTCTTGTACGCCCGCTCAGCCGCGCCCGTCCGGTTGGCCGCCCGCACGGGCCGCATCTCGGTGGAACTCACCTGAACCGTCATGCCGCCGACCTCCTGGCAATTCTTTCTGCAGCGCGCAAACGCACCGGGGCTGATCGTGGGTTCTCTTCGACTTCCTGTTCGGACGCCCGCTCCGCCCCCCGCGTGAGGATTCGGAACTCCGGTCCCATCCCCGGCAGTTCGACAGGAAGCCCCTCGGGGCTCTTCGACTTCGACCTGGGTGTGATTTCCTGCTTGACGACCCGGTCTTCCAGGGATTGGTACGACATGAACACGACGCGTCCCCCGACGGTCAACGCGTCGAGTGCAGCCGGGACCGCGGCGCGCAGTGAATCGAGCTCGCCGTTGACCTCCACTCGAAGGGCCTGGAACGTCCGCTTGGCGGGATGTCCCCCGGTACGGCGGGTCGCCGCAGGAATGGCGCGGTACAGCAGTTCGACCAGCGCTGCGCTGGTGGTGAACGGCTCCTTCGCACGCTGCCGGACGATCTCCGACGCGATCTTGCCTGCGAAGCGCTCCTCGCCGTACGTGCTGAGGATGCGAGCGAGATCTCCGTGGCCGTACGTGTTGAGGACCTCGGCCGCGGTGATGCCGGTGGTCGGGTCCATCCGCATGTCGAGGGGCGCGTCGATCGAGTACGCGAACCCCCGATCCGATTCGTCGAGCTGCATCGAGGAGACACCGAGGTCGAAGAGGATCCCGTGCACCGACTCGTGCGCGGGGAGGTCCGCCTGGCTGAGCGCATCCTCGATGCCGTCGTAGCGGGTGTGTACGAACGTGATGCGATCGGCGAACGGAGCGAGCCGGCCACCGGCGATCTCGAGCGCGTGCGGATCACGGTCGAGGGCGATGAGTCTCAGCTGGGGGTAGGTCCGCAGGAAGTGCTCGGAGTGTCCGCCGAGACCGAGGGTCGCGTCGATCATGACGGCTCCCCCGCCCTGCGGGTCGTTCACGGTGAGGGCAGGGCCCAGCAGTTCGTCTGCGCGGTGAAGCAGTACCGGAATGTGACCGAAACCATCGGCGGGCGAGGAATCTTCCCCCTCGTGATCCACCATGATCCCTCCGGCTCCTGCTCTGTGGTGCGGGTGAAGTACCCGATGCCGGGGTTCACTGCTCGAACTTCTCTTGCCTGCCAGTTGCCGTGGCGAATGCCTCGAGGTCCCTGCCCGAAATGAAAACCTGGCGCTGGGGAAGTGCGTCAGGGTTCCGTCGGACAGAGGCCTCGCGGCATTCGCGGGGACGCGGTCACACTCAGACGATCTCGCCGAGCGCGACTCCTGTTGCCTGCGAGTAGTTCTCCTCGTTCGCCTCGACGTAGGTCTGCCAGGCTTGCGCATCCCAGATTTCGAGGAAATCGACCGAACCGATCACTACGCAGTCCTTGGAGAGACCCGCGTAACGACGGTGATCTGCCGAGAGGGTGATGCGCCCCTGGGCATCTGCGTGCTGCTCATCGGTACCTGCCGCCAGTCCGCGAACGAAGGCTCGCGCCTCCGGATCGCTTCTCGACGCGGCCGCGGCCTTGCGCGCGAGAGCGGTGAACTCTTCCCGGGGATACACCGCGAGGCTGTGATCCTGACCCTTGGTGACCATCAACCCTCCCGCCAGCGCATCCCGGAACTTTGCGGGCAACGTGAGCCGCCCCTTGTCGTCGAGCTTCGGCGTGTAGGTACCGAGAAACACTCGACACCTCCCACCGCGTTCATATCGAACGCCGTATGCCCGGGCGGTTCACCTTCGCTCCCCGCTGCGCACCACAGTACCCCACTTTCCCCCACCTACAAGGTGGATAACGGCGTGTTGTCCGCCAATTTGCCCAGTACTTGCTGGTCAACGCTCATTGATGGAGGTGGGGGGAAATTCCCGACGTGATCGCCGACACGGGCACGGCCGATCGGGCTCGGCCACACAACGGCCCAGGATGCAGCAAAAGCCCAGGTGAAAGCGCAACGCGAGGGGGCGGCGCCCCTACCTCGCGGTTCATCGAGGAGCGCAGGGGGGAAAGTGGGGAACCGGGGTGGGTGAGGGTGGGGATTCGTGGGCGGCAACGTTCACTGGCCCCACAGGATCGACCCCCGCGCACCACAGGCCCACCGCAGCCGGGCGACCCTGCACCGGGCCCGGACACAGCAGTGGCGGGGGGGGGGGGGGGGGGGCGCCCCCCCCCCCCCCGGGGGGGGGGGGGGGGGGGCCGGGGGGGGTGGGGGCGACCGCCCAGGGGGGGGCGAGGGGACCGGGCCCCCCCGCCGCCCCACCCCACCCCCGCCCCCGCCGCCCCCCCCCCCCCGCCGCCCCCACCCCGGGGCGCCCCCCCCAACCAACCCCCCCCCCCGCCACTGTGCTGCTGAGCGGGTCGTACTACTCCTGCTCGAATCTCTTCTTGAAGCGGTCTTCCATTCGCGACGAGAATCCGCCACTCTTTCGCCCGCTTCGGGGCTTACCGCGTTCGGCACGGCCGGTCTCACCTTGTGTGGTCGAGCCACCACGTGAGGACTGTCCGGACTTGCTCTTTCCTCCACCCCACAGGAGGAGGACTCCGGCACCGAACATGACGATGAAGCCGATCAGGCTGATGACGGGAAAACCGCCCGGCTTGATCGGAAGGGCGACGCCGGCGATGAGCAGGACCAGCCCCAGAACGAACAGGGCCACCGCCTGCAATCGACGACGACTCGATGCCGCACGCATGCGACCGCCTCGCACAGTGGAGGCGAACTTGGGATCCTCGGCGTAGAGAGCGCTCTCGATCTGGTCGAGCATGCGCTGCTCGTGCTCGGAGAGTGGCACGGTACCTCCCCCGGCACTGGAGTGTTGGCCACCGCCTCACGGTGCGAGACGGTGGGTAACCGACTTTGGCGGCTACCTAGATTTAATAATACGAGCAGTTCGATCCCCGTACCACCTACTCCACGTACGAGTTCCTCACCAACCTTACGGACTCCCGCACCGAACCCCGTTCGGGGCACCGCAATGTCGCGCACGCCTCACCGTTTTCCCGCCGTTTCCGGGTCCGCTGCCGGGTCCGCCGCCGGCTACGACGCCCGCAGATCGAGACCTGCGCCACGTCCGATGTGATCTTCGACGGCCTGGAGAAAGCGCCCGACCTCGACGAAGAACTCGTCGGCCTCGAGATCGGTGAGGGTTCGCGACATTCCCGCCTCGATCGCGGCGCGGGTGGCCGAGTGCCCGGCGAAGTAGTCGGCCCAGTTCACGAATTCAGGCGCCGCGTCGGCCATGAGAACCCAGGCGTTACGCGTTCGTGTCCGTCTGCTCCCCGCCGCAGGCCCCTCGACGGCGGCCAACACCGCCCCCGCGCCGCGGAGCGCGGCCAGATACGCACTGTGGAATCGGTCCGCCGGCCCGCCGGCCCCCACCGATTGAGCGAGGAGCGCGTCGGCGCGATCGAGCAGTACCGAACCCCGCCTGGAGCCCGGGTTGCGTACGTCACCCGGTCGGCGCGAGTTCCCAGAGGCCGGTCCCGTGACCGGGTTCGTCATCACTTCGAACACCTCCAAACCCCGGTGCAACCACCCCGCCGGGCGTAGTCAGGTCGTGAGTTCGGGGGCCGGCGATGCTCGCTTCCCTCGAGCATCGCCGGATCCCCGCTATCGAACATCTGTTCGATCTATTCAATATAGCTGGACCCACCGACACGTCGTCAAGAGAAAGGTGAGACCGGTCGACACGAACGCTGACCAGACTCCGCTCGTGGTCGAACTCTCGGCCGCCGAGTTCCGCGACCGCCTGCACGAGGCGCTGTCGATCTACGTCGCCGCCATGGGCTATCCCCACGGCACCGAATACCACCGGGCGCCGATGTGGAACGAGCACCTGCAGCGATCGGGGTGGCGTGGCGTCGGCGCGCTCGTCCCGGCCGGTGACGGATCCGCCGACAACGCGGCCGCCCGCCTCGTCGCCGTCGCCTACGGCTACCGCGGGGCGCCAGAACAGTGGTGGCACCAGCAGGTCCGTTCCGGTCTGCGCCACACGGGATGGAGCCGGGACCAGATCGACGTGATCCTCGGCAACTACTTCGAACTCACCGAACTCCACGTCCACCCGGACGCCCAGGGACATCGGCTCGGCGAGACCCTGCTCGTCCGACTCCTCGAGCGCAGGCCCGAACGCGGGGTGCTGCTCTCCACCCCGGAAGTGGCGGACGAGGACAACCGCGCCTGGCGGCTGTATCGCCGCCTCGGCTTCAGAGATGTCCTGCGCCACTTCCGATTCGCCGGCGACAACCGGCCCTTCGCGGTGCTGGGACGCGGGCTTCCCCTGTGATCGACGCCGTGGTGGTCGGGTCGGGACACAACGCCCTGGTGTCGGCGTGTTACCTCGCGCGGTCCGGGTGGTCGGTCGAGGTGATCGAACGCGACACCGTGCTCGGCGGCGCGGTGTCCACGGTGGAACGCTTCCCCGGGTACAAGGTCGACCGCGGGTCGTCCGCGCACATCATGATCCGCCACACGGGGATCGTCGAGGAACTCGACCTCGGCGCGCACGGCCTGCGGTACCTCGACTGCGATCCGTGGGCGTTCGCCCCCGCCCCTGCCGGGACGGATCGGCCGGGAATCGTGTTCCGCCGCAGTCTGGACGCGACGTGCCGGTCCATCGAGGAGTCCTGCGGCGCCGCGGACGCCGACGCGTACCGCCGGTTCGTGGCGGTGTGGGGTCCGCGCAGCGCACGCGTCATGCGCGCGTTCTCGAAACCGCCGACCGGGCCCGCGCTGCTCTCGTCGTTCTGGGGGCTCGACACGGGCGGCGGCGGCAGCGACCTCTCCCGGCAGTTCCTCGGTTCCGGGGACGCGCTGCTCGACGAGTACTTCGACGACGAGCGCCTCAAGGCCGCGCTCGCGTGGTTCGGCGCCCAGTCCGGTCCGCCGATGTCGGAGCCGGGGACGGCGCCGATGGTCGGATTCGCGGCCCTGATGCACACCATTCCGCCCGGCCGCGCCGTCGGCGGCAGCGGCGCCCTGACCGCAGCTCTCGCCGCGAGGCTGCGGGCCGACTCCGGGACCGTCTCGCTCGGCGACTCGGTGGTCTCGCTGAGCCGCGACGGCGACTCCTGGACGACGCGGACGTCGTCCGGCCGGGAGATCCGCTCACGGGCGGTGATCGCGGGCTGTCACGTGCTGACCACCCTCGGCCTGCTCGATCGGGGTGGTTACGACGCGCAGACCCTCGACCGGTGGCGTCGCCGGATCCGCGTCGGCCCGGGGATCGGGATGGTGGTGCGGCTGGCCACCGACGCCCTCCCCGACTATCCGAGTGCGCCCGACGCCTCGGTCACCCACGGGCTCCAGCTGCTGGTCTCGGACCGCGCACACCTGCGGCTCGCGCACGGCGCGGCGCTCGCCGGGGAACTCCCGCCGCGGCCCGCGGTGCTGGGAATGAGCTTCAGCGGCCTCGACCCCACCATCGCACCCGAGGGCAGGCACCAGGTGACCCTGTGGTCGCAGTGGCAGCCGTACCGGCTGACCGGCGGCCGGCGGTGGAGCGACCTCGCCGGGCCGGAGGCCGATCGGATCGTCGCGGAGATCGACGCGCTGGCACCCGGTTTCGGCGAGTCCGTCCTCGACCGGCACGTGCAGTCACCGCAGGACCTCGAAGACGAGATGGGGTTGCTCGGCGGCAACGTCATGCACGTGGAGATGTCGCTGGACCAGATGATGATGTGGCGTCCCCTCCCCGAACTGTCCGGGCACCGGGTGCCGGGGGCCGACCGTCTGTACCTCACCGGGGCCTCGACCCACC
The DNA here is from genome assembly GCF_042738615.1 of Rhodococcus sp. NPDC059968. NCBI lineage: Bacteria > Bacillati > Actinomycetota > Actinomycetes > Mycobacteriales > Nocardiaceae > Rhodococcus > Rhodococcus sp. NPDC059968. Next base: position 21,961 of record NZ_JBHWUE010000040.1, on the reverse strand, counting down.
CGGGCGGCGGGGTGTCCGGCGCAAGCGGCCGGAGCGCCGCACGCATCGCGCTCCACGACGACCGGCGGGGCCTGGGACGCCTGCGGCTCCGGCGATGACCTCTCGCCTGCCCCTGTTCCTCGCGGGCGCGGCGATCGCGGCGCAGATCGTCTACCCGCTCGTGCACGGCGGGACCCGCGACGTCGTCACCGTGCTCGTCGTTGCGCTGCTCGCCGCGGCGTCCGTCACCCACGCCGCCGTGACCCGGGGTGCCCGCTGGACGGTGGGACTGGTGCTCGTGACCGCGGGGCTCGGTCTGTGCTCCGAGGTCGTCGGGACGGCCACCGGCGTCCCGTACGGCTGCTACGACTACAGCGTCGACCAACTCGGGCCGGCACTCGCCGGGGTGCCTCTGGTTGTGCCGTTCGCCTGGACGGCCGGGTTCTATCCGGTGTGGTGCGTGGCGTCCGTGCTCGCGCGCGGCCCGCGTCGACGGTTGACGCGCATCGCGCTGACGACGATCGGTGTCGTCGGCTGGGACCTGTACCTCGACCCGCAGATGGTCGCGGACGGGCAATGGCGCTGGTGTGTCACCGACGCCGGCCTGCCCGGTATCGAGCACATTCCGCTGACCAACTACGCCGGGTGGTTCGTCGTCGCGGCCGTGATGGCCGTCGCCGTGGACCGGATCGACCGTCGCCTCGACGCCGGGACCCGGCACCGTGACGGTGTCCCGATCGGGTTGTTCCTGTGGACGTGGCTCGGTTCGGCGCTGGCCCACTCGGTGTTCCTCGGCGCCCCCGAGTTGCGGTATTCGGCAATCTACGGGTGCTTGGCGATGGGAATCCTGGGCGTTCCGCTGCTCGTGTCGCTGCTTCGGCCGCGCGCCCGGCGACCCGGGACCCACGACACGCACCCTCACGCCTGACACCGATCCACTCCCCTGGCACGATACGACTGTGCAGCCGCCCTCAGTTCCGACCTCGACCCGCTCCCGGAGGGCCTTGTCCCTCGCGGCCCTCGGCCTCCTCCTCGTGCCCCTCCTCGCGGGATGCCTGCGGGTTCAGGTGTCGATGGGTGTGTCCGCCGACGACCGGGTCTCCGGCCAGATCGTGGCCGCCGCCGTACCGGCGAACGACCAGGACAAGGGCCCGCAACTCACTCCGCCCGACTCGCTGTCGGGCAAAGTGCGCGTCCAGGAGTACAAGAAGGACGGGTACGTCGGCAGCCAGGCGTTCTTCAGCGACCTCACGTTCGGCGACGTGCAACAACTCGGCACCATGTCGGAGCAGGCCAACGGAAGTTTCCAGATCTCGCTCCAGCGGACCGGCGACCTCGTGACCCTCGACGGGAAGGCCGATCTCGATTCGGTACCCGCCCAGGGCACCGACGTGCAGTTCACGATCGCCTTCCCGGCGCGCGTCGCCACCACCAACGGCACCCGCGAGGGTGACTCCATCGTGTCGTGGAAACTTCCCGCCGGCGACACCTCGACGATCCGCGCCGAGGTGCGCTACTCGGACCCGAGCACCCGTAGCTTCGCGGGCTGGGCAGGCATCATGGCCGGCGTGGCGCTTGGCGTCGCCGTGATCGTCGGTGCGCTGGCCTGGATGGCCCGCAACAGGGATCCGGTGACCGGCAGCGGTCGCGCACGGGACCACTCGGAGGTATGACCTCTCCGCCGATCGAGCGGGTCGTCCGGATCGGCTCCCTGATCTCGGTTCTCGGTCTCGCCACTGCCCTCGCCAACCTGTGCCGCGCCCCGCGGCTCCCCACGGCGGCCCGCCCGGTCACCGAACCCGTCACGGTCTGCATTCCGGCCCGGGACGAGCGTGACCGGTTGCCCGACCTGATCCGCGACCTGCGAGAACAGTGGGGCGTCGACGATCTGCGGGTGTTCGTCTACGACGACGCCTCCACGGACGGGACGGCCGGGGTCGCGGAAGCCGCGAGCGGCGCGGACCCCCGTTTCTCCGTGGTGCGGGGAACCGTGGAACCGCCGCCGGGCTGGGTGGGCAAACCCGCGGCCTGCCATCGGGTGAGTGAGCACGCCTTCGCGCAGGGCCGCGGTGCCGGCGGGATACTCGTGTTCCTCGACGCCGATGTGCGGTTGCGTCCGGACGCCGTGAACGCCGCCTGCGCCGCGCTGCGCGAGTCCGAAGCAGCGCTGGTCTGCCCGTGGCCGTTCCAGCAGGCGGGGTCGGTGACCGAGGTCCTGGTGCAGCCGATGCTCGCGTGGTCGTGGGCGGCGACGCTGCCCGTCCGCGTGGCCAACCGGTCGCGGCGCCCGTCGACGGCCGTGGCCTGCGGGCAGTTCATGGTCTTCGACTCCGCCGCGTACCGCGGGGTCGGGGGTCACCGGGCCGTCGCGGACAGCCTGACCGAGGACCTCGACATCGCCCGCCTGCTCCGCACGCGGGGCCATGCGACCACACTGGTCGTGGCCGGCCGGTCTGCGTCGTGCCGGATGTACGAGGACGCCGGTGCGCTGCGCCGCGGTTACGACCGCTGGCTGTGGACGGCATTCGGCGCCCGCCTCGACGCCGCGGCGGTCCTCGGTGCGGCGAGTGTGGCGTACATCGCGCCGCCGGTCGCGTTCGCGGCCGGACGGGGACGCGTACGCCAATGGGGTGCGGTGGGGTATCTCGCGGCCACGGCATCCCGGCTGGGCGCCCGGGCACTCGAACGTGGTGGCCGCCTCACAGCCGCCGACGTGGCCGGCGCGGTCGCGCACCCGCTGTCCGTCGTCGCGGTGACGGCACTGACGGTGTCGTCACACCGCAATCGTCGCCGCGGGCGTACCCGGTGGAAGGGGCGGACGCTCAGCTGACCCGCGCCGGGGTGACCGGGGCGGGATCCGCCACACCCGAACCGACCTTGTCGCCGAGCCGGGCCAGCACCTCGCTCGTGGCGCGCGCGAAGTTGAGGGTGATGAAGTGCAGGCCGGGTGCGCCCTCCGCGATGAGACGTTCGCTCATCTCGGTGGCGACGTCGATGCCGATCTCGCGCACGGCGGCGCGATTCTCCTCGGCCCCGTTCCCGGCGGCAGTGGCCAGCCGCTTCTCGAGGTTGGCCGGGAGACTCGATCCCGACAGTTCGAGCACGCGGCGGACCGACCGCAGCGACGTGATCGGCATGATCTCGGGAATGATCGGCTTGGCGCCCTGCTCGGGGTCGTACGCCGACACCCGGTCGCGCAGACGCAGGTAGTCGTCGACGTCGAAGAACATCTGGGTGATCGAGTACTCGGCGCCGGCCCGCAGCTTCGACACCAGGTACCGGGTGTCGTGCGCGAGATCGGGCGCGCGGTAATGGCCTTCCGGGAACGACGCGACGCCGACGTGGAAGTCGCCGAGATCGCGGACGAGCCGCACGAGTTCCTCGGCGTACTCGACGCCGTCCGGATGCTTCTCCCATTCGCCCAGCGGGTCACCGGGCGGGTCGCCGCGCAGGACCAGGATGTTGCTGATTCCGCGGTCGGCGTAGGCGCCGACCATCGACCGCAGTTCGTCGACGCTGTGCGACACGGCCGTGAGGTGCGCGACCGGCAGGAGTGTGGTCTCTTCGGCGAGCTGGCCCGTGACGCGGACCGTGCGGTCGCGCGTCGACCCGCCCGCGCCGTAGGTCATGGACACGAAGGCCGGACCCAGCCGCTCGAACTCCCGGACGGCACGCCACAGCCGAGCCTCGGCGGCCTCGTCGCGCGGCGGCGAGAATTCGACGGAAAAGGGGACCCGGCCGTCGTTGGTCGACCGGATCCGGTCGACGATGGACGGGGTGCGGGTTACCCAACCTTCGCTGGCCCGCCCCCTGACGGAATCGAATGTCACCCGTCCAGCATAGGTAGTGCCCGGGGCAATGCACCCACTGCGTCTGCACGGGCGGCGGGATCCGGGTATCCGGCCACCCGGGAGGGCGCCCACTATGGTGGTGTCGACGCCTGTCGCCGGTCTCGGCGCGCACGCGAGAATTCGATCCTGGAGGCAACACTGTCCGTTGGAACGCGCCCCGCCGCCCTCGCGGCCGAGGTCGAAAATGCGCTTCGCGACTTCTTCACCAGCCGGCAGGACCTCGTCGACTCCGTGGGCGGTGGTTACCGCGAGGCCGTGACCACCCTCGAAGACTTCGTGCTGCGCGGAGGCAAGCGGGTCCGGCCGGCCTTCGCGTGGACCGGCTGGCTCGGGGCGGGGGGCGACGCCCGCGACCCCGAGGCCGGACCCGTGCTCCGCGCCTGCTCCGCGCTGGAACTGGTTCAGGCCTGCGCGCTGGTTCACGACGACATCATCGACGCGTCCACGACACGTCGCGGGTTCCCCACCGTCCACGTCGAGTTCGCGGAACAGCATCGCGTCGGCGCGTGGAGCGGTGATTCCGCTCACTTCGGCGAGGGCGTCGCGATCCTCCTCGGCGATCTCGCGCTGGCCTGGGCCGACGACATGATCCGCGAATCGGGCATCACCCCGGAAGCGTCGGCCCGCATCTCCCCCGTCTGGTCCGCGATGCGCACCGAGGTGCTCGGCGGGCAGTTCCTCGACATCAGCAACGAGGCCCGGGCGGACGAATCGATCGACGCCGCCATGAGGGTGAATCGGTACAAGACCGCGGCGTACACCATCGAGCGGCCGCTGCACCTCGGTGCGGCGCTCGCCGGCGCCGACGACACCCTGGTCTCGGCCTATCGCCGATTCGGCACCGACATCGGTATCGCCTTCCAGCTCCGCGACGACCTGCTCGGCGTGTTCGGCGATCCGGCCGTGACGGGCAAGCCCTCGGGCGACGACCTGCGGGCGGGCAAGCGCACCGTCCTGTTCGCGATGTCGCTGCAGCGCGCCGACACCGACGACCCCGCGGCGGCCGAACTCCTCCGCGAGGGCATCGGCACCGATCTGTCCGATTCGGATGTGGACACCCTCCGGACCACGATCACGTCGCTCGGCGCGGTCGCGGACGTGGAGAAACAGATCGAGGAACTCGTCGGGAACGCGCTGTCGACGCTCGCAGCGAGCACCGCCACCACCGAAGCGAAGCAGCAGCTCACCGAGATGGCCGTCGCCGCGACGCGCCGCGACTACTGAGGTCCACGATGGCCCGCGCGCTCCGGACGGTTCCCGGCCGCACCGATCACGTCGTGGTCGTCGGTGCCGGTCTCGCCGGTCTCTCGGCCGCTCTGCACCTCGCCGGATCGGGCCGGCGCGTCACCGTCCTCGAACGGGAGTCGTCACCGGGCGGCCGGGTGGGCACCTACCGTGGTCCCGGCTACGACATCGACAACGGGGCAACCGTCCTCACGATGCCCGAACTGGTCGGCGAGGCCCTCGCCGCCGTCGGCGCGGATTTCGCGTCCACCCGGCCGCCGCTCGTCCTCGAACGGCTGGCACCGGCGTATCACGCGCGGTTCGCGGATGGTTCCTCGCTGGACGTGCACTCGGACCCCGAGGCGATGGTCGCCGAGGTCAGCCGGGTGTGCGGGCCGGAGGAGTCGGCCAGGTATCTGCGGCTGCGGCGCTGGCTCCGCCGGATCTTCGACGCCGAGTACCACCGGTTCATGGATGCGAACTTCGACTCGCCGCTGGATCTCGTCTCGTCCCCCGCGGCCGCGCGGGATCTGCTGACGCTCACCGCCCTGGGCGGGTTCGGCCGGCTCGGCGCCCGGGTCGACCGCACGATCACCGATCCGAGACTCCGCCGGATCTTCACGTTCCAGGCACTGTACGCCGGGGTCGCTCCCGCCGACGCCCTCGCGGTGTACGGCGCGATCGCCCACATGGACACCTCGCTCGGCGTCTACTTCCCCCGCGGCGGGATGCGCTCGATCGCGCTCGCCCTCTCCGACGCCCTCACCACCGCAGGTGGCGAGATCCGGTTCGATACCGAGGTCGCGGCACTCGAGCGAAGCGGCGACCGCGTCGGCACCGTCGTCACGGCGGCAGGTGACCGCATCGACTGCGACGCGCTGGTGCTCACCCCGGACACCGCCGTCGCCGACGCTCTGCTCCGCCCGGTGACACGCCGGCCCCCCCGCCGGGTGCGGGTGTCGCCGTCCGCCGTGGTCCTGCACGGGACCGTCCCCACCGCGGTCGCGTCGCAGTGGGCCGCCCAACGGCACCACACCATCGATTTCGGTCACGCGTGGAAGCGGACGTTCGCGGAGATCACCGCGCGCGCGGGGCACGGACGGCTGATGACGGACCCGTCGCTGCTGATCACCCGGCCCGCCGTGTCGGATCCAGGCCTCGTCGTGGACCGCGCGGGCACTCCCTCGGAACCGCTGTCGGTCCTGGCCCCGTGCCCGAACCTGCACAGCGCACCGCTGGAGTGGTCCTCGCTGACCGGCCCGTACGCGAATGAACTGCTGCGCGAGCTCGAGACGCGGGGCTACAGCGGCATCGCGGAACATTTCACGATCGACCACGTCGACACCCCCCTCACCTGGCTCGGCAAGGGCATGGCGGCGGGCAGTCCGTTCGCGGCGGCGCACGTGTTCCGGCAGACCGGACCGTTCCGTCGCCCGAACCTGGTCAGGGGCCTGGACAACGTCGTGCTCGCCGGTTCCGGCACCGTCCCGGGCGTCGGAGTTCCGACCGTCCTGCTGTCGGGGAAACTCGCGGCCGCCCGCATCACCGGGCCCGTAGAGGCACGAAGTGCGGAAATTCCCCCGGAAGCACGAAGTGCGGGAGGATAGGGCGAGGCGTGGCGAGAACTGGTGCCGGCAGCAATTAAACTGGGTCCTCGACCATGCAATGCGCACGACGACGAGCGCACCGACCGCAACCGAACTCACCTCGGGGGAGGAATCTGCACTCATGACGTCCTCTGCCCCGCAGGCGACCGTCGCCGCTGCGACGACCACGCCGCAGCGGTCGTGGCCCCAGACCACGGCCGACTTCCTCCGCAGCCCGGAGGGGCACGCCGCCATCCTCGGTTTCGCGGGCGCCGTGATGATCACGTTCGGTGGTTTCGGTGCGGGCAGCGTCCGCCGCGAGGACCCGCTCCTCGAGGCGATACACCTGTCGTGGCTCCGGTTCGGTCACGGTCAGATCCTGTCGACGATCATCGTCTGGGTGGGTGTCGTCGCGATGATCACGGCCTGGGTGCGGTTGGGCCGCGCGACGCTCGGCGGCGACGTCACCCTCCGGCAGTTGCGGATGGTCGTGCCGGTGTGGACGGCGCCGCTGCTGCTGGCCGTGCCGATGTTCAGCCGGGACGCCTACTCCTATCTGGCGCAGGGTGCGCTCCTGCGTGACGGGTTCGACCCCTACGCCGTCGGGCCGGTGGTCAACCCGGGCGTGCTTCTCGACAACGTCAGCAACGTGTGGACCACCACGACCGCGCCGTACGGTCCGCTGTTCCTGCTCCTCAGTCAGGGGATCACGGCGCTGACCGGCGACAACGTGATCGCCGGGACGATGCTCCTGCGCGTGACGATGCTGCCCGGCCTCGCGCTCATGGTGTGGGGCGTTCCGCACCTCGCGCGGCACCTCGGCGGCAATCCGGCGATCGCCCTGTGGCTCGCCGTGCTCAATCCGCTGGTCCTCGTGCACCTCATCGGCGGTGTCCACAACGAACTGCTGATGGTCGGCCTGATGATCGCCGGCATCGCGCTCGTCCTCGAACGTCGCCATCTCGCCGGGATCGCCCTCGTCGCGGTCGCGGTCGCGATCAAGGCGACCGCAGGCGCCGCGCTGCCCTTCCTGGTGTGGATCTGGATGCTCCACGAGAAGGAGAAGGCCGAGGCGGAAGGGCGCACACCCGCGTCGCCGCTCCAGTCGTTCGCGAAGACCGCGGGCGCGGGATTCGCCGTATTCGTGGCCATTTTCGCGGCCGCTTCCGCCGTCGCCGGTGTCGGGCTCGGCTGGATGACCGCGCTGTCCGGATCGAACAAGATCATCAACTGGTTGTCGCTGCCGACGATTCTCGCCCACATCGTGACCGTCGGAACGTCGTGGTTCGCGGAGCTGCGGCTGGGTGAGGTGCTGGCCATCACCCGCCCGATCTGCGCGGTGGCCCTGGTCGCGATCGTGCTGGCGGCCTGGTGGCGCTACCGGAAGACCGAGCGTGACGCGATTCTCGGAATCCTCATCGTCCTGGTCGCGATCGTGATTCTGTCGCCCGCGGCACTGCCCTGGTACTACTCGTGGCCGATCGCCATCGCAGCCGGCTTCGCATTGTCGACGCGGACCCTGATGATCCTCGTCGGGTTGTCCACCTGGTTGATGCTGGTCTTCCAGCCCGACGGGTCGATCGGCCTCTACACGTTCCCGCACGTCGTGCTCGCGACGTTCGCCGCGGTCGTCGCGGCCGTATCGCTCCGCACGGTCGACCCGCTGCGGCTGCGCACACCCCGGCCTGCCGAGGAAGAGCGCACCTCCGACCTCGCAGGTGTTGCGACGTCGCCCGGCGTCGAATGACCGGTCGATGACCGAGCTGGCCGACAGTTACCGGTACTGCGGCGCGGTGACGGCGGAGCACGGACGTACCTACCATCTCGCGACCCGGCTGCTTCCCGAGCGCCGCCGGGCCGCCGTGCATTCCCTCTACGGGTTCGCCCGCACGGTCGACGACATCGTGGACGTCGATCCCGGTCGGACGGCCCGCGACTGCGCCGCCGAACTCGATCGGATCGACGCGGTACTGCGACTCGGCTTCACGAACCGCGACGCGGTCGGGCCGGATGCGTGCGAACGGGAGATGCAGCGGGTCCTTCCCGCCTTCCTCGACACCGTGGCGTCCTTCGACATCCCCCACGACTACTTCTTCGCGTTCCTGCGGTCCATGCGGATGGATGTTCCGGGGACGGCGGAGCATCGGGCCGAGTACGGCACCCTGCCCGAACTCCGGACGTACATGTACGGCTCGGCCGTCGTGATCGGGTTGCAGATGCTGCCCGTCCTCGGAACCACCGGGCCCGTCGCCGATGCCGAACCGCACGCCGCGGCTCTCGGTGAGGCGTTCCAGCTGACCAATTTCCTTCGCGACGTCGGCGAGGACCTGGACCGGGGCCGGGTCTACCTCCCGGCCGACGAATTGGCCGCGTTCGGTGTCGACACCGAACTTCTCGTGCACAGCCGTCGAAGCGGCACGACGGACCAGCGGATCGTGCGGGCTCTCGCCCATCTGATCTCGATCACCCGGTCTGTGTACCGGGACGCGGAACCGGGCATCGCGATGCTGGACCGACGGGTGCAACCGGGTATCCGGACCGCGTTCGTGCTGTATTCACGCATTCTCGACGAGATCGAGCGAGGTGGTTACCGGGTGCTCGACCGGCGCGCCACCGTGTCCCGGAGAAACCGGTGGGCGACGGCGCTGCCTCAGTTCGCCCGGCTCGCGGTGCCTGCCCGCGGCCGAGTGTGGTGACCGGCGGTCAGAATCCCATCGCCTGAGCGCGGCGGATCACTTCGCGGGCGAGGTCCCCGTGCAGGGCCTGTACGGGCGTGCCGGGGAGGCTGTCGTCCTCACGGAACAGCCACTGCAGGATTTCCTCGTCGTCGAATCCGCCGTCGTGCAGCACCGCGATGAGACCGGGCAGCCACTTGACGGTCTCACCGGTCTCGTCGAAGAAGAGTTCGGGAACACCGAGGACGCCGTCGCGTCGCACGGCGATCAACTGCTGATCACGCAGAAGCTGCTGCACGCGGGTGACGCCCACACCGAGGTTCTTCGCGACGTCCACCAACTGGAGGAGCGAGACGGAAGGGTCCAGGACATTGTCACAGTAAGGGATGGCACTCACTCCCCTAACGTTATCCGGTCGCTTCCGCCGTGGCGCTACCGGTCGGTGTCGCTGGCTACGATTGAGGGGCGCGTGGCCGGGCTGCGCGCACTGACGGGGGAACGGACACTGTGCACGATGGAGGTCAACGTTTGATCGGCGAGCTGCTCGACCGGCGCTATCGGGTGGATGCCACGATCGCGCGTGGCGGCATGTCCACCGTCTACAGGGGGCTCGATACGCGTCTCGACCGTCCGGTGGCCATCAAGGTGATGGATCCGCAGTTCGCGGCCGACCCGGCGTTCGTCACCCGGTTCGAGTTCGAGGCCCGCTCGGTCGCGCGACTCAAGCATCCGTCGCTGGTCGCGGTCTACGACCAGGGGCACGACCGCGAGCACGCGTTCCTGGTGATGGAACTCGTCGACGGCGGAACGCTCCGTGAACTGCTGCGGGAACGCGGGCCGATGCCGCCGCACGCGGTGGCCGCGGTCGTCGGCCCGGTTCTCGACGCGCTCGCCGTCGCCCACCGGGCCGGTCTCGTGCACCGCGACGTCAAACCCGAGAACATCCTGATCTCCGACGGCGGTGAGGTGAAGATCGCCGATTTCGGCCTGGTGCGGGCCGCCGCGGCGTCGACCACCACGTCGAACAGTGTGATTCTGGGTACGGCGGCGTACCTGTCGCCGGAGCAGGTGACGTCCGGGATCGCCGATACCCGCAGCGACGTCTACTCCACCGGTGTCCTGCTTTTCGAACTCCTCACCGGACGGACCCCGTTCACCGGGGACACGTCGTTGTCCGTCGCGTATCAGCGGATCAACCAGGACGTCCCGAGGCCGGGTTCGTTCATCGCGGGTGTCCCGCCCGAGTTCGACGAACTCGTCGCGGAGGCCACCCACCGGGAACCATCACACCGCTTCGCCAACGCCGAGCAGATGGGCTCGGCCCTGCGTGGCATCGCGGCGGCGCTCGACCTGCCCGCCTACCGAGTGCCCGCCCCGCGACGCTCGGCGCAGCACCTGAGCGCCGCGGCCGCCGCGAGCGCACCCCCACTGAGTGCGCCGCCGGGCCCCGTCGCACCGCCCACGGTGCACCTTCGCCCCGCCGCGCCGCTGTCACCGCCCAGCCCACTGCCGGCGCAGCCGGGTGTCCAGCACACGCGGGTCGTCACCACCCAGACTCCGCGCCCGCCGATCGACGAACCGTCGTTCGCGGTGGAGGACGAACCCGATGACGGCTACCGCTACCCCGACTTCGCCGCCCAACGGCAGCGCTCGCGCCGGACCACGATCGTGTGGCTGCTCGTGATCCTGATGCTCGCCCTTGCGGTGGGTTTCGGTGGCTGGTGGATGGGTTCGGGCCGATTCACCGCTGTCCCGACCACCGACGGTCTCGATCGCGGTGCGGCGGTGACGGCGATCGAAGCGGCCGGTCTGTCGACGGAGATCCGGGGGCAGTATTCCGACACGGCGGCGCTCGACACGGTGCTGGGTACCGATCCCACCGGCGGGTCACGAATCTCCCGCGACGGCACGGTGGCTCTCCTCGTCTCCCTGGGGAGGCCGACCGTCCCGCCCCTGCCCGCGGGCGGTGAGCGCGCCGGAATCGAGCAGGAACTGCGGAACCGCACGTTCACACCGGTCGACGGTGGTCAGGCGTTCAGCGCGAAGGTCCCGATCGGTGCGGTCGCCGCGCTCGACCCGGCACCGGGTACGGAGCTCGCGACCGGTTCCACAGTCAAACTGATCGTCAGCAAAGGTGCACCGCCGGTAGACGTTCCCGACGTGAAGGGCATGTCGGAGGCCGAGGCACGCACCTCACTCGAGGCGGTGGGCATCGTCGTGCAGGACACCACCACGGACTTCGACCGGAACGTCGCGGCCGGAGACGCGATCGCCACCAGCCCGAAGGCAGGTACCCGCGTCACTGCGGGCACCAGCGTGACGTTGAGTGTGTCGAATGCGGTGCGGTTGCCGTCGATGCTGGGGCGGACGGTCGGATCCGCACGCGACGAACTGAGCCGCCTCGGACTCGACGTGAAGGTGCGTTCGGTGACCGACACGGACAGGTCGCTGGTCATCAGCCAGAACCCGGGCAGCGGCGATCTCGTGAAGCCAGGCAGTACGGTCACCCTGGTCTCACTGCCCTGACCCCGCAGGTGCAGGGCAGTGAGTTCCCCTGAATGTACGCGCGGCGGTCAGCCGCGCAGCATCTCCGCGACGAGGAACGCCAGTTCCAGCGACTGCTGGGTGTTCAGACGGGGGTCGCACGCCGTCTCGTAGCGACCGGACAGGTCGAGGTCGGAGATGTCCTGCGCGCCGCCGAGACATTCTGTGACGTTCTCACCGGTGAGTTCGACATGGATGCCGCCCGGGTAGGTGCCGAGACCGTTGTGGACCTCGAAGAATCCCTGGACCTCGTCGACGATGCGGTCGAAGTGGCGGGTCTTGTACCCGGTGGACGCCTCGTGCGTATTGCCGTGCATCGGGTCGCACTGCCAGATCACCTGATGACCGGTGGCCTGGACCTTTTCGATGATGGGCGGCAGCAGGTCGCGGACCTTGTTGTTACCCATGCGCGAGATCAGGGTGAGGCGACCCGGCTTGTTGGTGGGGTCGAGGCGCTCGACGTATTCGACCGCCATCTCCGGTGTGGTGCTGGGTCCGATCTTCAGGCCGATCGGGTTCGACACGAGTTCGGCGAATGCGATGTGCGCCCCGTCGAGCTGACGAGTGCGGTCGCCGATCCACAGGAAGTGAGCGGACAGGTCGTACAGCTTGGCGTGGTCGTCGTCGTTGTCGAGGCGCAGCATCGCGCGCTCGTAATCGAGGACGAGCGCCTCGTGGCTGGCGAAGATCTGCGCGTGGTGCAGGCTGGGATCGGTGACACCGCAGGCGTTCATGAACTGCAGCCCACGGTCGATCTCCGCGGCGAGCGCCTCGTAGCGGGCCCCGGCCGGCGACGACGCCACGAACTCGCGGTTCCAGTCGTGCACCTTGTGCAGGTCGGCCATACCCGCGCCGGTGAGCGCGCGAACCAGGTTCATCGCGGCGCTGGCGTTCGCGTACGCCCGCACGAGCCGCGACGGGTCGTGGGCGCGCACGGCCTCGTCCGCGACGAGGGAGTTGATCATGTCGCCGCGGTACGACTGCAGGCCCAGGGCGTCGACGTTCGACGACCGCGGCTTGGCGTACTGACCGGCGATGCGGGCGACCTTGACGACGGGCAGGCTCGCTCCGTAGGTCAGGACGACGGCCATCTGCAGCAGGGTGCGGATGTTGCCCTTGATGTGCGGCTCGGTGTTGTCCGCGAACGTCTCGGCGCAGTCACCCCCCTGGAGGAGGAACGCTTCGCCGCGCGCGACCTGGGCCAGCTTCTCCTGCAGGGCCACGACCTCGCTGGCCACCGTGATCGGTGGCACGCTCTCGAGGACGGTCCGCATCGCGGCGGCCTGCCCCTCGGGCCATTGCGGCTGCTGGGCAGCGGGCTTGGCCAACGCTGCATCGAGGCGCTCACGCATCTCGGTGGGCAGCGGCGGGAGTTCGGGCAAGCGGTCGATCGGCACGTCGACAGTCCAGTTCACCCATACAGGATATTCGCTCGACCGGAGCGATGGCGAGTCAGGTCACCGGAGTGAGCGCGCCGCCTGAACTGCCTCGAACTTCGCCAGGTTGTGCCGGGCGTCGGCGAGGGCGTCGTGCGCGTCACCCGGTGCAGGTGGGAGCGCCGGGCTGCCGTGCTCTTCCCAGTACTGGCGGAGTTCCCGCGTGTACCGGGGCAGCGACTGCGGCAGCTCCGTCATGTCCCCCCACAACTGGCAGAGGGCGACGTGGTCGTAGGCGGCCACCCACGCCCACAGTTCGGGGACGATGCCGGGCCGGGGAATCAGGAACGCGTAGAGGTCGTCGCGAATGCGGGCGCGGCTCTTCCAGAGGGGCGACGACGGCTGCGGCAACTTCGGCAGTACGTTCCTGCGCACCCACTTGCCCGCACGGTCGGGATCGAACTCGGTGGACACCGCGTAGAATTCACGTCCGTCCTCCGCGACCACCCCGATCGACACCAGGTCGATCGTGCGACCATCCTCGATGAACTCGCAGTCGTAGAAGTAACGCACGCCCGCAAACTATGCCTCACCCGTTGGCGTCATCCGGATCCACCCCCATACCTCGTGAAGGAGGCCTCGGTGAGCGCAACCTCCGACGGTCGACAGTCCGCCGCCCCTGTCGCGGACCCGCTCGACTCCCCGCGGGTGCCTCTGCATCTCCGCGTCGGAGGTCTCGTCGTCCGAGTCCTCGTCCTCGCCGGGCTCGCGGTCGGATTCGCGTACAACCTGCTCGGACTGCCCGGTCTACGGGACTTCGGCAGCTACTACCGGCTGGATCTCGACGTCTACCGCCTGGGCGGTTCGATGTTCCTGCACGGCCCGACCCTGTACGGGTCGATGCCGGCCACCCAGATGGGCAACTTCCTGCCGTTCACGTACCCGCCGCTCGCCGCCGTCGTCTTCAGTCCGCTGTCGACGGTGTCGCTGGCGACAGCCGGGACCGTCGTGACGGTGTTGTCGCTGATCGCGCTGTTCGGCGTCCTCGTCGTCACGCTCGACTCGCTGGGCATCGCACCCCGCACCACGCTGGTATGGACGGCCCTCGGCGCGCTCGCGGTGTCGATGGCCCTCGAACCCGTCTCGTCGACCCTGGACTACGGGCAGATCAACATCCTGCTGATGCTGCTGGTCGCGGCGGATTGCCTGCCGAAGAAGACGCCGTGGCCCCGCGGCGTGCTGATCGGCCTCGCGGCGGCGGTGAAGCTGACGCCGGCCGTGTTCATCCTGTACTTCCTGGTGCGCAAGGACTTTCGCTCCGCCGTCGTGACCGCGGTCAGTTTCCTCGCGTTCAGCGCCGTGGGCGCGATCGCGACGTGGAACGACTCCGTCACCTACTGGACGCACACGCTCTTCGATTCCGATCGGATCGGCACCCCGGCGTATCCGGCGAACCAGAGCATCACCGGTGTGCTGGCCCGGCTCGGACTGAGCGACTCGGTGCGAACCCCGATCTGGCTGCTGCTCAGCGTCGTGGTTCTCGCACTCGTGATTCTCGCGATGGTGCGGGCGCTCCGGTCCGGCGAGACCGCGCTCGCTCTGGGGCTCAACGCCGTCCTCGGACTGCTCGTCTCCCCCGTATCCTGGTCGCACCACTGGGTGTGGTCGGTGCCGGTGATCCTCGTGCTCGGGGTCCTCGCCTACCGTCGCCGGAGCGTCGCCCTGGCGGTCACGGCCGTGGTCGGCGTCGTCGTCGTGAAGCTCGCCGCGCACTGGAAACTCGGGGTGGGACGCTGGAGCGGAACCCACTGGAATCTGTGGGATCAGTTCCTGGCGTCCTCCTATGTGTGGTGGGGACTCGCCGTGGTGCTGGTCGCGATTGTCGCGTTCCGCACCCGTCCCTCACAGTCCGACGAGGACGATCGGTCGGAGGCGTCCGACGATCTCACCGTCCCCGTCGGCTGAGAGGTCGCGGCGGTCAGCTCGCCCGCGTGTCAGGCAGTCGCGTGACGGTGGTGGCGTCGCTCGCCGGCGACACGTCGGCGACCGGGGCGTCGGCGGCGGGCGCCTTCTTCTTCAGCGTCGCAGCGTAGATGTCGACGTATTCCTGGCCCGACAGCTTCATCAGCTTGTACATGACCTCGTCGGTGACGGCCCGCTCCACGAAACGGTTGCCGCCCATCCCCTCGAAACGCGAGAAGTCGATGGGCTCACCGACGCGGATGGTGACCTTCGAGGGACGCCACACCCGGGAGCCGATCGGGTTGACCTTCTCCGTTCCGATCATCGCGACCGGGATGACCTTCACACCGGACTCGAGAGCCATGCGTGCCAGGCCCGTCTTGCCCTTGTAGAGGCGGCCGTCGGGCGATCGGGTGCCCTCCGGGTAGATGCCGAGCAGCTTGCCCTGCGAGAGGACTCGCAACCCGGCGTTCAATGCGTCCTGCGCGGCGTCGGCGCCCGTCCGGTCGATCGGCACCTGGCCGACCACCGAGAAGAACCAGCGCTGGAAAGCGCCCTTGAGTCCCGTCCCGGTGAAGTACTCGCTCTTGGCGAGAAAAGTGATCCTCCGCGGCACACGCAACGGCAGGAAGAACGAATCCAGCACGGCCTGATGGTTACTCGCCAAGATGGCTCCACCCTCCGCCGGAATGTTCTCCGTACCCTCCACGGTCGGCCTACCCAGCCCCCAGAGAACCGGCCCCAAAAACACGTACTTGAAGAGCCAGTACCACATGGCGTCCCTCCCGTTCACAACCCAAGCTTCGTTCGGGTCGACTCTACTTCGGGTGGGTGAGGGTCGCTACACACGCCCGGGAGGCCCGCACAGGATCACACTCTGCGGGTTTACAGCAATGGACCGGACGTCAACCTACCCGATCGGGCAGGACGGCCCGAGCGAGTTCCGCCGCTCCGATCATGCCCGCCGCCTCGCCAAGCTGGGTCGGACGGATGCGGGCCAGCGGCCGGTGCCCGGCCCCCGTCGTCAGCGCCGCGTAATGCTCACGGGCCTCGTCGATGAACAGCGGTGAGGAACTCGCGACCCCACCGGCGATCACGACGAGATCCGGGTCGTACACGTCCCCGATGAGCGCCAGGCCGACGCCGAGCCAACGGGCGAACTCCCGCATGGTCTCCAGCGCCAGCGGATCGCCGTCCTGTGCCGCGCCCGCGATCCGCCGGCCCGTCAGCACACCGGGATCGACCGCAACCTCCCGCGCGAGGACGGTCGACGCCGCCGGATCCGCGGCCAGAAGTTCGATCGCGGTGTCGACGAGGGCCGTCCCGCTGCAGTACCGCTCCCAGCAGCCGTGTTTGCCGCACGCGCACGGGCGTCCGTCGGGGACCACCTGGATGTGGCCGAGTTCGGGTGCGACGCCGTGGCTGCCGCGGTACAGCCGACCGTCCGCGAGGAGCGCCGCGCCGATGCCCGTGCCGATCGCGAGCATCACCACGTTCCGGCCGCCTGCTGCCGCACCGAACCGGTGCTCGGCCCAGGCCGCCGCGTTCACGTCGTGCTCGAGGATCACCGGCAGACCGAGACGCTGCCCGAGGTCCCGGCCGACGGGTGAACCCACCCACGGAAGATGCGGCGCGAACCGCACCGTCGTGCGGTCGGGGGTGATGAACCCGGCGACCGCCAGCCCCACCGCGGCGACGTCGTGCCGCGCGGACAGCTCCCGGACCGCGCGGTCCAGGCCGTTCTCGAGTGCCTTCGCCGACGCCGGGGTCGGCGACTGAAGCGAGTCGAGCACCTCGCCTGCCGAGTCGACCACCGACGCGCGGATGCTCGTTCCACCCACGTCGATGCCGATGGTCAGCGCCGCGCTGCCGCCACGTTCGCTGCCCGTGCCTGTGCTCATGGAGATGATTGTGCCCATGCCGGATCTCCGACGTGCACGAGTCCGGCGATCCGGCCCGAGCTGAGCACGCTCAATGCTTGATGGTGACCGTGATCGGCTCGAACGCCGAGCCGCCGTCCGGTTCGGGCGTTCCACCGCCGGGGCCGGGTTCCGGACCGTCGGGGCCGCCGGGGCCCGAGGTGTCGTGAACGGCGTGCTCGTCGAGGACCTGTCGCAGTACCGCGATCAACACGGACGCCTGGCCGGCGAGCAGGGTCACGAGATCGTGCTGCTCGCCGCGGATCAGAGCCGCGAGTGCGCACACCGGGCACCACGTGCATCCCGACCACTGCCCGGTTCCGGCCGGCGCTCCCTCGGCGTCCGCCTGGGCGTGCGGCGCGGCCGCGCGCTGGAGAATCGGCTCCAGACGGTCCAGGGCGGTCTCGGCGAGCGCCCGCAGCTCCGCCACCAGCTGCGCGTGGTCGTCGTTCATACCGGCCACACCTGCGGGTCGGGCGTGAAGCGCACGACCAGATCACTTCCGTCGAGTTCTGCGCCCGCGACGACGCACCGGCGCAGGACCGAGGCGAGGCGGACCCTGCGGCGCACCCCTTCAGCTCCCACGACCAAGTCGTCCTCCACTCGACCCAACGTGAGGGTCGACGGGTTCACGAGCGGCAGATACATCCGCATCGTGTACACAGAATCCACACCGGCCCCCGATTCCAGCCCCACCCGCACCGCAGGTGGGCTCTTCCCCAACACCGCAACCGCGTCCGTGTCGTCGGCATACAACTCCCGGGCGATTCCGCCGAGATCGGCCCACCCTACCGGCTCCGTCACCGACCGGGTCACCGAGAGGATCACCGTCGTGCCCGCGGAGGCGGTCAGCTCGGCGAGCACCCGCTGCTGCAGGGCTCGCCGCCGGATCAACCATGCCACACCGGGATCGTCGTGTCCTGCCGGCGAATCGAAGTGCGGCAGAAGGTTGTTCACGAGGATCGCGTCGACGCGCAGGCCGGACAGTGCGGCGACCGCAACGGTGCGCCGGGTTTCCGTCAGTACCACCCGCTCCGGTGTCGTCACCAGTCGCACAGTGGTTTTCGCCCGGTTCGCGAGCATCTCCCGGACCTCGCCGACCGCGGCCACGACCTGTTCGATCAGCGACACGAGCATGACGAGGCGGGGATCGGAACCCAGGAGCGCGACGATGCGGCGGTGCTGCGGCCACACCCGCTCGATGTACTCGAGAGCCATCGCAGGCGCGGCGAGCGTCCGAAGACAGTCCGCGGTGGGCGGGCAGTCGACCACGACGGCGTCGTAGTCGCCCTCGGTGGCGAACCGGACGATCTCCCTGAGCCCGAGCACGTCCTGCACGCCGGGAAGCCCGGTCAGCTCCTCCGGTTCGAGCGCGGACAACTGGGCGCCGTGGTCGTGCGTCCCAGCGGCCGCGAGAACCGCTGCCAGACTCCGGAATCTGTGCTCGAGCAACGTCAGGGTGTCGAGCTCGAGGACGTCGAGGGTGTCGGTCACGGACACGAGATCCCGGGCGGCAGCGATCCCGATCACGTCGGCGAGCGAGTGCGCCTGGTCGAGCGAGACGAGAAGAGTCCGGCTGCCCGCCTCTGCGGCCGCCTGCGCCGTCGCGGCCGCGAGCGTCGTCTTCCCGACGCCCCCCTTCCCTACGAAGAACTGGACCCGCGCAGGTCCGGCACTGCCCTCGCTGCTCAGCCTTCCACCCGCTTCTTGAGTTCCTTGAGCGCGGTGTCGGTGATCGCCTTCTCCGCCTTGCGCTTGAACAGGCCGATCATCGGAATGGTGAGGTCGACGGTGAGCTCGTACGTGACGGTCGTGCCGCCGCCCGGCTCGTCCTCGAGCACGTATGAACCGAACTGCGACTTCTGGATCTCACCGGACTCGAGTTCCCAGCTGACCGATTTGCCGTCGGGCGCCCAGTCGTAGCGGAGTACGTACGTGTCCTTGACCATGCCCGCGTCGAGCACGAAACGCACCCGGTCGGCCCGGCCGTTCTTTCCGGGCTCCATGACTTCGACGGACTTCGCGGCGGCCACCCACGCGGGGTACGCGTCGAAGTCGGCTATCACATCCATTACCCGGGCGGGCGGCGCCTCGATACTGATCGACCTCTTGGTCCTCTCGGGCATGGAGTGAACGCTTCCTTTCGCCTGGCCGACCCGCTCGTCGATCGCGGGGCCACGCCGTTACCGGTTTCGTATGTCTGTGTTGTGCCCGACTATCACACACGATCTCGGCGCCCTGACACAATGCCGACCCCGCCGCGGCGGCCGGATCTGCCTCAGGAGGGCGGTTCTCCCGCAGCTCGACCTGCCTCGAGTTCCTTCTTCACCTCGAAGGACATCACCTTTCCCTCGACGCGCCTGCGTCGGTTCAGTGCGGCCAGATCGGGGGTGCCCTCGCTGCGGGCCGGTTCGGCGTGGAGGAAGTAGTGGACGATCGCTCCGTCCAGCACCGGCTCGAGCCACACTTCCATCGTTCCGGTGAGGGGTCCGGCCACCGTCCACCGGATACCCTTCTCGGCCCGGTCCTCGCGGACGGTGAGGGTGAGATCCGGCCACCACCGGCGCCAGCGGGCCGGCGGGGCGATCGCCGCCGCGACCTGCTGCGGTGGGGCCGCGATGAACGTCTGGTCTGCGACCTGAATGCTGCTCACGGCGACTAGCTTCACATACCACTGTCGGCGGTGGCCGCGGGGTTCCGCGGCACCTCGCGGACAGGGCTCTGACCACCCTTCTTCGGCCTGGACGCGGACCGGGCACGGGAAGGTCTAAAGTTGGGACGACAATCCTACTCGTCAGTATCTTCAGTGTCGGAGGTTTTCGTGCCCGAGTTCAGCGCGCCACAGTCGTTCACGATCGCGGAGGACGCGTCCGCGGTCGACTCGGTGTTCGCCCACGCCGCGGCCGACCCGACGCTGGTCGTGTACAAGCGCAAGATCGGCGGACGCTGGACCGACGTCACGGCCGCCGAGTTCGCGGCTCAGGTCACCGCGGTCGCCAAAGGTCTCATCGCCCTCGGCGTCCAGCAGGGCGACCGGGTGGCACTGATGTCGGCCACCCGGTACGAGTGGCCCCTCGTCGACTTCGCGATCTGGGCGGCAGGCGGCGTCACCGTCCCGATTTACGAGACGTCCTCCGCCGAGCAGGTCCGGTGGATTCTCGAAGACTCCGCCGCGATCGATCTCGTCGTCGAGAACGCGACGCACGCGGCCACCGTGAAGGCCGTCGTCGCCGACGCGACCGCGCTCCGCGGCGTCTACCAGATCGAGGCGTCGGACGGCCGCCGTGGCGTCGTCGAGGAACTGACCGAACTGGGCACCGACGTTCCCGACTCCGAAGTCCGGGCCCGCGTTGCCGCGCTGAAGTCGAGCGACCCGGCCACCCTCATCTACACCTCCGGCACCACCGGCAGGCCCAAAGGCTGCCAGCTCACCCATTCCAACCTCATCGCCGAGTCCAAGGGCATCCTCGATTCCAGCCTCGGCACCCTGCTCAAGACGCCCGGCGTCAGCACCCTCATGTTCCTGCCGATGGCGCACGTCCTGGCGCGCGCCGTCAGCATCGCGTCGTTCGACGCCGGCGCCGCTCTCGGACACACCAGCGACATCCCGAACCTCGTCCCCACGTTCGGCGAATTCCGCCCCGACTTCATCCTGTCCGTTCCGCGGGTGTTCGAGAAGGTGTACAACAGCGCCCGTGCCAAGGCCCACGGAGAGGGCAAGGGCAAGATCTTCGACGCCGCCGCCGAGACGGCCATCGCCTGGAGCGAGGCTCAGGACAAGGGCGGGCCGGGTCTCGTCCTCAAGGCCAAGCACGCGCTGTTCGACAAGTTGGTGTTCTCGAAGCTGCGGTCGGCGCTCGGCGGTAAGTGCCAACTGGCGATCTCGGGCGGCGCCCCGCTCGGTGCCCGCCTCGGCCACTTCTTCCGCGGCATCGGCATCACCATCTACGAGGGCTACGGCCTCACCGAGACGTCCGCGGCGTTCGCGGTCAACACGATCGGCGAGCAGAAGGTCGGCTCGGTCGGCAAGCCGTTGGCGGGCAATTCCGTTCGCATCGCCGACGACGGCGAGATCCTGCTGTCGGGGCCGGTCGTCTTCAGCGGCTACTGGCTCAACGAGACCGCGACCGCCGACGCGATCGAGAACGGCTGGTTCCACACCGGCGACCTCGGATCGGTCGACGCGGACGGCTACATCACCATCACCGGCCGCAAGAAGGAGATCATCGTCACAGCGGGCGGCAAGAACGTCTCCCCCGCCCAGCTCGAGGATCACCTGCGTGCGCACCCGCTGATCAGCCAGGCCATCGTCGTCGGAGACCAGCAGCCGTTCATCGGCGCGCTCATCACCATCGACGCCGACGCACTGCCCGCGTGGAACGAGCGCAACGGCAAGCCCGCAGGGACGACGGTCGCGGATCTGCTCACCGACGCCGACCTCGCGGCCGAGATCGACGAGGCCGTCGCGGAGGCCAACAAGCTCGTGTCGCACGCGGAGGCCATCAAGAAGTTCCGGGTCCTGCCCGTCGACTTCACGGAGGAGACCGGCGAGCTCACGCCGACGATGAAGCTCAAGCGCAACGTGGTGCACGACAGCTTCGCCGACGACATCGCCGCCATCTACGCGAAGTAATGCCTTCGGCCCGTGAGTACTTCTTAACCGCCCCGGGGCTGTTGCGGAATTGAGTGGTCGTGGCCCGGGTGCGGTTGCCCGGTGACGTGATCGGGGGTGTGTGGGTCACCCCACCCCCCACCGGTTCTCGGGTTACCCGGTGGCGGGGAGGGGGGTGCCTCCGGTCAGGTGGGTGAGGATCTTGCCGAGGTTGTGCACGGCGGCGTGGAACG
>NZ_JBHWUE010000039.1:0-96936 GCF_042738615.1 Rhodococcus sp. NPDC059968 | reverse complement strand
ACAGGCCGCCACCGGACTGATCAAGAACATCGACAACCTCACCCCCGAGAACTCGGGCCGGTTCCAGCATTCGAATGGCACCTTCCTGCAGTGGTAAACCGCCTCTGTGGACCGCCGGGCACTATGACTCCCAAGACTAGGATTCCAAAGTCGCAATGATCACCATCTACGGATACACACCAGCCTTCGGTGTTCCGGACATCAGCCCGTACGTCACCAAGATTGTCAACTACCTGACGTTCACGGGTGTCGATTTCGAACACAAGACGCAGGACCTGGCGACCCTCGACCAGGACTCGCCCCACGGCAAGCTGCCGTACATCGTCGACAGCGACGGAACCAAAGTCGGCGACTCCAACACGATCATCGCCTACCTGAAGGACAAGTACGGCGACAAGCTTGACGCTGACCTGTCTGCCAAGGACCGGGCGCTGTCCCTGTCGTTCAGCCGATTGGTCGAGGAGCACCTCTACTGGAGCGGCATCATCCAGCCACGCTACCGTGAGGATTCGGGCTGGGAGACCTACATTCCCTGCATTGTCGGCGGCGGCGAGGTGACCCCGGAACTGCGGGCATTCCTGGACGCATTCCGTGTCCGGGTCGTCGAGGGCTTCAATGGCCAGGGGATGGGACGACGGAAGGCTGAAGTAGTCGTCGACTTCTTCCGTGCAGATGTCGATGCTCTCTCGGATTTTCTCGGGGACAGCGAGTACTTCCTCGGAAGCGAACTGCGTTCCATCGACGCAACTGTGTACTCGATCATCCGGCACATCGCCGACCAACCACAGGAATGGCTGGGCGCCGGGTATGTCCAGACGAAACCGAACCTGATGGCGTACCTGGACCGCATCCGCAAGCAGTACGACATCTAACCCGCCGGTAATCGACTCTCTTGGAGCATCGTTCGATGATTGACCTCTACTACTACACAAGCCCCAACGTGCGAAAAGTGCTGATCGCACTCGAAGAGCTTTCGCTTGAATACCAGATCGTATGGACCGACCTCAAGGAAGGGGAGCAGTTCGCGCCCGAGTATCGTCGGATCAATCCGAACGGCAAGGTTCCGGCGATCGTAGATCGCGATGGCCCCGGAGGCGAGCCAATCGCGCTCTTCGAGACCGGGGCCATTTTGCAGTATCTCGCCGAAAAGACCGGACGGCTGCTGCCCGCCGACCCCCGCGGCCGCCAGGAGGCGCTCTGCTGGCTGTTCTGGCAAGTAGCGAATCATGGCCCTATGGCAGGACAGGCCGCCCACTTCGTCTCACACGCCCCGAAGCACGGTATCGACAACCCCTACGCCCGGAGCCGATACGTCGGTGAGGTAGCACGCCTGTACAAAGTTCTCGACGACCGGCTCCGCGATCGGGACTATCTTGCCGGCGAGTACTCGATTGCCGATATCGCAACCTATCCCTGGGCCAGAGTTGCAGGTGGGCACGGAATTACGGTCTCGGACTTTCCGAATATGAAGGCGTGGTCGGACCGAATCGCAGCGCGCCCGGCCGCGAAGGTCAAGTTCTCCGACCCACGTGAAGAAGCTGCGCGAAAGAACGTCTACAACGCAGAGCAGTTCCAACGTCTGTTCCGACCCGAAGGATCCCCGGCATGAGCAACTCCCCAGACCTGTTGGCCGACAATGCACCTGGTCTAACAATCGCACCTGGTCTAACAATCGATGGACAGATCGTGACAACGTCGGCCGTCAACAGGGTGAACAACCCCGCGACCGGTGAGGTCTTCGCTGAAGTCCCTGACGCCGGCGTCGAGCATCTTGACGCTGCTGTGAATGCCGCTCGGCGTGCCGCCCCTAGCTGGCGTGACATGGGCATCGCGGCGCGACAGGATATCGTTCGGAACGTTGTCGAGCTCGTCCGCACGAATATCGACGAACTCGCCATGCTGGTAACGCTGGAACAGGGCAAGCCCTTAGCCAAGGCTGCCGGCGAGATTGATTCCGGGCTACGGGGCCTCGGTCGGTACGCGAGTACCGACATCCCGGTCGAGATCTATCGGGACAACAGCGACGAGTACATCGAGATTCACCGCGAGCCAGTCGGTGTAGTCGGTGCGATCACCGCGTGGAATTACCCATTGCTACTGGCACTGTGGAAGATCGGCCCGGCGCTTGTCACCGGAAACACCATCATCCTCAAGCCTTCCCCGCTCACCCCTGTAGCCACTCTCCGTCTCGGTGAACTACTGCAACAGGCGCTTCCCGCCGGTGTTCTCCAAATTCTGAGTGGTGGAGACGACCTGGGGCGCGCAATGACAGCTCATCCGGGGATCAACAAGATCACCTTCACTGGCTCAGAGCGGGCAGGCAAATCGATCATGTCCGGCGCGGGTCCGACGTTGAAGAGGCTGACCCTAGAACTTGGAGGCAACGACGCGGGTATCGTCCTCGACGACGTGGACGTCGCGGCCATGGCAGACGACCTCTATTGGGCGGCACTGTCCAACTGCGGTGCCGTATGCGCTGGTCTCAAACGCCTCTACGTCCCCGTCCGCCTCGCGTCCGCGATCGAGGAGGCACTCGCTGAAGTGGCCAAGACGATCGTCGTCGGCAACGGACTCGACGAGGGCGTAGACATGGGTCCAATCCAGAACCTGGCGCAGCTGGAAAAAGTCCGAGGCTATGTCGACGATGCGGTGCACCGCGGCGCCGATGTCTACTTCCGTGGCGAAATCCCGGACGGGCCAGGATACTTCCATCCTGTCACTCTTGTCCGCGGTCTCGACGACACGACTCCGCTGGTCAAGGAAGAACAATTCGGACCTGTTCTTCCGATCCTGACCTACACCGACATCGACGACGCCGTCGAACGCGCCAACAATTCGGATCTCGGGCTCGGCGCATCGGTGTGGTCCACGGACGAACAACGCGCAGTGCAAGTAGCGAATCGCCTGGAAGCCGGTACTGCGTGGGTCAATCAGCATCCAGTGCTGACATCGGACGTCCCCTTCGGCGGAATCAAGCAGTCGGGACTAGGTGTTGAACAGTCCGTCCATGGGATACTCGAATACACCAATTTCAGGGTGCTCCGCGTTAAGCGCTGAGATGCACGAATTGAGCTGTCGGCTCGTCGCAACTTTCCAGTGATGAGCACGTCTTACCCAGCGCGGGCCGACAGCTCCTTACACCCGTGCATCGAATCCTCGTACGCACGGCCGCCGACGCGCCCAGAAACAGGACGGACACATGAGGCAGCAAGTCATCCCTTCAAGAGCGACGACAGATACGGTCAGTTCACGGTTCACGTTCGTGTTCATAACCGATCCGCTCAGTGAGCTGGCCCCCGCCCACGACACCACAGTGGCACTGATGGAAGCAGCTCAGGCGCTTGGACATCGCGTCGTTGTGACCACTATCGCAGAACTGGGCGTGACAGCTGGGCGAGCAACGGCGCAGACTCGCGGCGTCACGCTGCAGCCTGCAGTACTCATCGACGGCAAGTGGATCATCGGAAAGAATTGGTTTGTCGCGACCGAATCCGAGCAGATCTTTCTCGACACTGCGGCAGCCGTATTCATGAGGACCGACCCGCCGGTGAATGCCGACTACTTGCGGGCGACATATATCCTCGACCTGGTCGATCCTGCGCGTACCCTCATGCTGAACTCACCCAGCGGTCTGCGGGACGCAAACGAGAAGCTTTTTGCTCTTCGCTTTCCAGAACTCGGCCCGCCGACGCTCATCTCCGCAGATCAGACCGAGATCATCGACGCGGTACAGTCATGGGGGAGGGCCGTTCTCAAACCAACGGACGGTATGGCCGGACGCGGGATCATGCTGCTCAGTCCTGGCGACCCCAATCTGCACTCGATCCTCGATACCGCTACCGAGCGTGGAACCAAACACGTCGTTGTCCAGCAGTTCATCCCCGCGGTCACGGCTGGGGACCGACGCGTCATCGTTCTCGGTGGAACCCCAGTCGGTGCTGTCCGGCGCATCGCAGAGGGCGACGAATTCCGCTGCAACATGGCAACGGGCGCGAGCGTGGAAATCGACACGGTCACAGAGAACGATCGCAGGATCTGCAGAACTCTCGGTCCGGAGCTCGTCAAACGCGGGCTCCATTTCGTCGGAATCGACATCATCGGAGATAGGCTCACCGAAGTGAATGTAACCAGCCCCACGGGGATTCGCGAGATCGACGCACTCAGCGGGACGCATCTCGCAACTAGCACCATATCGTGGGTAGCGGCTCTGTGTGCGAACGCAGAGGTCCGCTGATGACAATCACAGACCACACCGAACGCGTAGTCGTCGTCGGTGCCGACGCCGCTGGTATGAGTGCCGCGCACCAAGCGCTGCGTTCGGCGCACGCCGATGGTCGCACGATCGAGGTAGTCGTGCTGGAAAGAACCCGCGACACCTCCTACTCAGCATGCGGAATGCCCTATCTGATCTCGGGAACGGTAGCCTGCGAAGACGAACTGATCGCCCGCACTCCCGACCGCCACCGAGAAATGGGCGTCGATCTTCGCCTAGATGCGTTGGTGACCGACATCAACCTCG
This sequence comes from Rhodococcus sp. NPDC059968, assembly GCF_042738615.1. Classification (NCBI taxonomy): domain Bacteria; kingdom Bacillati; phylum Actinomycetota; class Actinomycetes; order Mycobacteriales; family Nocardiaceae; genus Rhodococcus; species Rhodococcus sp. NPDC059968. The sequence continues at coordinate 92,417 of NZ_JBHWUE010000039.1, read as the reverse complement.
AAACGCGCACCGTCACATACGGAAATAGCGTCGGCGTATCCGAAACGGTAGACTTCGACAAACTCGTGCTCGCAACTGGAGCGCACCCTGTCATTCCACCATGGGCGGTTGACAGCAACGGACATCTGACACCGGGAATTCTCCCCGTAAAGAACCTCGACGATGCACGTCAATGGCTCAGTCTTGTACTGCCAGAACAATCGTCAGATTCCGAAGCAACCGAAGCCATTCGGCGCGCGGTAGTTGTTGGTGCCGGCTACATCGGTGTCGAGATGGCAGAAGCGATGGTCGATCGCGGATTCGAGACTACGCTGATCACCCGCAGTTCGGTGATGAGCAACCTCGACGAGGACATGAGCGCCCGCGTCCACAGCGCCCTCGCCGAAGGCGGAGTTCACGTTGTCCCGCAGTGCGTAGTCGAAGGCATCGACATCGTTGATGGAAGAGTTCGTTCACTGACAGCAAGCAACGGTGAAACGTACCCCGCGGATGTCGTTGTACTCGGGCTCGGTGTCAGGCCCGCCACTGAGCTGGGCGTCGCCGCCGGCCTCTCGGTCGGCGAGTTTGGCGGATACCTGCCAGATGAGAACCAATTAGTGGCTGAAAACGTCTGGGCTGCGGGAGATTGCTGCGAGGTCATCGACAGGATCACGGGTACCCGTACATTCGCTCCTCTAGGCACGCATGCGAACAAGCAAGGCAGGATCTGCGGATACAACGTCGTCGGCGGAAAACAGCAATTTGCTGGTGTGCTGGCGACAGCCATAACGAGATTCACCAATCCAAATGTGCACGTGGAAGTGGGACGGGCCGGGCTCTCGACCGACGCTGCAATTGACGCCGGATTCAGCCCAGAATCGCTGGTCACAGTGGGGGGAACCGCCAGCGGGTACATGCCGGAGCGGTCACCGATCGCTACCAAGATCATCGCAGACCGGAGGAGTAGACGACTTCTTGGTGTTCAGATCGTCGGAGGCCGAAACTCCGCCAAGCGAATTGACACTGCGGCCGCAGCACTATGGGGGCAGATGACTGTCGACGACCTCGCCGCCATGGATCTGTCGTACGCGCCACCATTTGCAACCGTCTGGGAAGCCGTTCAGCTCGCCGCCAGAAGGTTGGCAGACAGACTCTAGAGCAACCCGAATCCGGTGCTCTCCGAGATCCGGCTGGGATGCAGCATGTCCCGGCTGTACGAGTGTTTCGCTGTGTGGACGGGGTGCGCATCGCCATGCGTCGAAAGCGTTATCGTGGCGACGCGCGTCCCTTTAGCGAGAGTCGGCAACATGCTTGCGGAGCGCCCCAAGCATTTGAGTGACGAACTCGTGCTCCGTAGTTGACGTGACATCGTCAAGCTTCACCCGACCCGACTCGCTCGCCGCGGAGGGCTTCGACAGCGTCACACTGAAATGCAGTCCTTCCTGTTTGGATTCCGGAGATCCCGAGCCGCCCTGTGCAATCCCACCTTCCCGCTTGACCCAGCCCGCGATCGCGCTACACAGATCGGGCAATTCGCCGAGGCTGACCAGTACCGTGGAAAAGCTGTCCAGCGACGAGATCACGGCACCGGAGACCTCCACATAGACACGAATCGTCTCCAGGGTTTGCTCCGTGTCACGTGAGGTCTCGACAGGTTGATCGAATCCAAGCTCATAGAGGTCCTCGGCAACCTTCCTCGGCACACCGATGCGGAGTTGATCACGGACCACCCTGTCGTCCTCCCAGTCTGTCTGACGAGCCGCCAAGCTCAGTAGATCTTAACGTCGATGCCGCCTTGTGTAGCGGAAAAGTCCGCCGCCCTGGTGTGGTGACGGCGGGCTTGGCTGAATCAGCGACGGGTGTGGATGACGGGGGAGTAAGGGTGGGGTAGATGCCGGGTCCGTGTTCGTCGATGAGGTCCGCGAGGACGCGGGCGGAGCCGCAGCCCATGGTCCAGCCGACGTGGTCGTGTCCGGTGTGGTAAGAGAGATGTCGTGTTTCCCAGCCCGATGATAGGGGTCCGTTTGGGGGCTATTGGGCCTAGTAAAGAACAGGGCTGAGTTCTCTTCGATCTCCGGATGCCTCGGTCCCTATGTAGTAGCTGGCCTAGGACCCGAACGCGGCGCGCGGCATCGGCGTCGGCCCGGAACAGGCAGCGGTTGTTGCAGGAAGTTGTGTCCTGGCCGGCGACGGATAGCAGAACCAGCACGCCACCCGGCGGTGCCTGCGGGTCTAGGTCGTCGATCGGTTCGTAGCTGTTCATGGTCGTGAGCGTGGTGTGCCGGTCAGCCTCCTCCCTCTCCGTCCGGGCCATTGGGAGGGGGCCAGCGACGCCGGGTCAGCACCGGCACTCGAGATGCTCGCACATACGTCGACGTCTTGCCCTATTCAGTAGTGCGCCGGCTGCGCAGGGTGTGCGACGCCTGCTCCAGTGGTGTTCATTCGCCCGACATACTGCGAGGATACGAATCGGCATCTGCGACGCGAGCGTCCGCGGTGCGGCCCGCCAGCGCGGGCCGCACTCACAGGAGCTTATCGAGTCGATGGCGCTGCGTGCCGTGTTACTTCTTCGGGGCCGGGGGTGCGTTCAGTAGCGTGATGAACGGATCAGCGTTGGCTGCCATCGCGCCGAGGCCGCCGATTGCGGTGCCGGCGAGGGAGGCGCCCGCGCCGACCAGTAGTGCGCCGCCGATGCATCCGGCCAGCGGGCCGGCGCCGAACAGTAGTGCTGCTGGTGCGGAGATCACGGCCCCGGCCACGGCGCCGAGGAGGCAACCACCGACCAAACCGGTTGCCGCGCCGAGGAAGCCGCCGACGGCCGCCGTCAGGGTGATGTTGTCCTTGACTCCGGCGGTTGCGGCCGGCAGGTCGACCTGCCGCAACGGAAGGGCGACCGGGGTGGCGGCGGCCGGGCTGGTGTCGGTGGTCAGGGTTGCGGTGCGGCCGTTGATCTGTGCGGCTACGGGGTGCGCGAAGCCGTCGATAGCGATCGACAGTGGCACCGATTCGACGGTGACGCCGCTGGCGTCGCGGATGATCAGGTGGTTGTTCTCGTTGCTCAGTGACCCGGCCGTGGTGTCGATGATGACCTGATCACCGTTGCGGGTGAGGTTCCACCCAACCCCGGCGACCGGGGCCGGTGCGGGTTCCGCGTGGGCGGTGCCGGCGACGATTCCCATCGACGCGATGGTCATGGCAGCGACGGCCATCAGTTTGGACATTCTCATGTTCGTAGATCCTTCTCGATATTGGGTCGGGGACCGAACGGTCCCTGCAGTACTTGACTTGTCCAGCGGATGACGGCAGCGTCGGACGACGCGGCGCCGAGCACGCTGAATCGCTGTCGTGGGGGTGTTGACCCGCACACCGGCCGTGCAGTAGCCAAGGCGGGGATGGTGTTCTGCTGTACGGGGTTCCGCGGGTTTGATCGGCGTTTCCGTACGTTTCCGTACGTTTCCGTACGTTTCCGTACCGTTCCGTTGGTTGTTGTTCAGAGTGCAGGTGTGAGGGTGCCGGCCGGTGAGGGTGTTGATGCGGTCGGTCGTCGCAGGTACACGGCCCAGGTAACCCCCGCGCACACGATGTAGAACGCGGCGAACACCCAGAATGCTGTGGTGGCCGACTTGTGTACCCCGAGGTAGGACGCGCGCAGGACGAGGTTGATTCCGACTCCGCCGAGTGCACCGACGGCGCCGGCGATGCCGATCAGTGCCCCGGACATGGTGCGTGACCACGCGGCGGCGGAGGGGGCGTCGTCGGGGTGCGGTGTTGCGGCTTTCGCCGCGAAGATTGCCGGGATCATCTTGTAGACGGACCCGTTGCCGATGCCCGAGATGACGAACAGCAGGATGAATCCGACGACGTAGGCGGTCATGATGGTCGTGTTCGCGGCCCCGGGGGTGGCGTCGTCGACGGTGCCGGCGACGACGAGGATACCGGCGGCTGCCATCATCGCCACGAAGCTGTAGAGGGTGATCTTGCCGCCACCGATCTTGTCGGCGAGGCGTCCACCGAGTGGGCGGGACAGCGACCCGAGAAGCGGTCCGATGAACGCAATCTGGGCGGCGTGCAGGGCGGCGGTGGCCTGCATTGCGGCGGTTGCCGGAGCGCCGTTGGTCAGTCCGGCGAGGAAGTTGAGCTGCAGGATCTGGCCGAAGGCGAAGCTGAATCCGATGAACGATCCGAATGTTCCGATGTAGAGGAACGAGATGATCCAGGAGTCGCGGAATTTGAGCACATCGATCAGCGATCGTGCGCCGGTCTTCTGGTCGGTGAGGTTGTCCATGGAGAGGGCTGCGATGACGGCGGCGATGCCGATGAACACCAGGTACACCGCGCAGACGATCTGCGGGCTGCGGTTGCCCCAGGTGGCGATCACGAGCAGGCCGATCAACTGGATGGCCGGAACGCCGATGTTCCCGCCGCCCGCGTTCAACCCCAGGGCCCAGCCCTTGAGTCGTTGCGGGTAGAACGCGTTGATGTTGGTCATCGAGGACGCGAAGTTCCCGCCGCCGAGTCCGGCGAACGCGGCGACGATCATGAACGTGGTGTAGGAGGTCTCGGGCCGCGAGATGAAGTACAGGGTCAAGGTCATCGGCACCGCCAGGGCCAGTGCGCTGATGATGGTCCAGTTGCGGCCACCGAACGTGGTGGTGGCGAAGGTGTAGGGCAGGCGAAGCACGGCGCCGACCAGGGTGGGTGCGGCGACGAGGAAGAACTTTCCGGCGGCATCGATGTGGTAGACCGCGGCGGGCATGAACAGCACCATCACCGACCACACCGACCACACCGAAAACCCGATGTGCTCGGCCAGGATGGAGCCGACGAGGTTCCGGCGGGCGATGTTCTTCCCGCCCGCCTCCCAGGCGGTCACGTCCTCGGGGTCCCAGTTGTCGATCCGATGCCCGACCGATACGGGGGCAGGCGTTGAGTTCGAAGGTCGCTGAGATAGTGTTGTCACGGCTTAGCTCCTGAGGTTGAAGATTCGCAGAACCATAGGGGCGGAATATGTCCGCTCGATGGCGTGTGATGTCGGTGCGCTTACACTTCGCTCACCCGGGCACCTGCACCGAAGACAGCACCCCGAAACAACACCGTGACCATGGGGCAACAGGCTCTACACATGCATATGCCCTGGTCGGGGACATGTTCTCCGACGGAGACGGTGCGGTCTTCCTTCGCAGCGCGAGCGGTGTCGATCGTCGCGATCCCCTGGTGGGCGTCGGCGGCGGGCCCGGGTGGTGATCATGGGAGGCAGTGCGGGACCGACGGCGATATGCCCGAACGCTTCAGGATGGCCCGGGGTGGGGCAAGGTCGACCAGGCATGCCCCTCCGAGGGCGAGCGTTGTAGCAAGGTCGGGCAGGATGTTGCCGATCAACGCCTGGTTCGGGGCCTGTGCCACGGATCGGCAGCGCTCGACAGTCCCGCGATCAGTCCTTCGCGGCCGTGCCCAACAGCAGAACTGAGCCGGCGTGACTCGACATCGGGCCGGCGGCCCGAGGCGGACAGACGCGCGGATAATAGGACGTGGTTTCAGGCACCAGGGACAGCTCTGATGTCAAGCTGTGGAATAGGATTCGTCACGAGGCGTTGCGAACGCGTATCGCCGCGATTGCTCCGCGATGACTCGATTCGCCGTCTCCGGTGGCCCGCGCCAGCCCGAACTGAGGTCGGCCGCTCACTGACATCGGTTATGTCGGCGGCGGGTGTGAGGGGCGGGGGACGCTCAAGCTGCCCGGATCATCGTCCGCAGGCGGGGCACTGGGCCATGCTGGGGAAGTGAGAAGGGCGGCCAGTGTCGCGCGGAAATCGTATATGCTTGTGTGGAAAGATAATTCGCCCGGTACTTTTGTCTCGCAGCTACGCCGTAGCCGATCCGCTGGTGCGTCGACCCGCCCGCGCCGTGCACTGGCAGGCGATCGCCGCGGTGATTACCCGTTCGGGTGGAAGGGTGCACCTCGTGTGCGGTGTTTGCCACCGGTTCGTCCGAGGAAGGTCTGGAGGGCCGCGGTGCCGCCGAGGCTTCCGGCGAGCAATCCCATCAGCAGTGCGACGTTGGTATTCATATTCGAGGTCCTCACGAGTGCCCCGTGTCGGTGTCGGGCGAGCGGTGGGTTGGGTTCAATGGGTGGGCCGGGGTCCGTCGTCGGGGAACCTGGCCTCGATGCGAGCCTTGATCTCGAGGGTACTGATCGGCCAGGTGCGCGGTGCGGTGCCCAACAGCTCTCAATCGCTTCCCTCCTGGTGACGGGCACCCGTACGGCTCATCAGCCGGCCCGAACAGACTCGCTCCCGTGGAACAGCGGAACCATGTGCCGTGACCGATTACTCGCGGATTCCAACCGAGTAGGCTTTGGGGCGAGGAGCGTTTGCAGCCGCCAGTCGACTGGCGCTCGTCTGGTAGAAGAGTGGGAAATCGGTGATGCGGGATGGACCAAGGGCGCAGACTCCGCCTGCCAGGCCCAGGGGTGAGCGACCGATGGTAGGGGCGGATGGTTTTGCTCCCATCGGCGGTGCGGTCCCGACGATCAAGGCTGAACTCGGAGCCGAGGGCTTCGGGGAAGTGGAGATGATCGGCCACGGCGGGTTCGGGGTGGTGTTCCGGTGTCGGGAGCCATCGCTCGACCGGGTCGTCGCCGTTAAGGTGCTGGGTTCGGGGCTCGATGAGGAGAGTCGAGCGCGGTTTCTGCGTGAGCAGCGCGCAATGGGTCAGCTCTCGGGGCACCCAAACATCGTCAATGTGCTGCGAATCGGGGCGACTCAGAGTGGCCTTCCCTTCATCGTCATGCAGTACCACCAGTGTGACTCACTGGAGGTTGCAATCCGGCGCGACGGTCCGACGGGGTGGGAGTCGGCAATCCGAATCGCGGTGAAGCTTTCGGGAGCGCTCGAGACCGTACATCGCGCGGGGATCCTCCATCGCGATGTCAAGCCGGCCAACATATTGCTGACCGACTACGGGGAGCCGCAGCTCTCCGATTTTGGTATTGCACGTATTCAAGGTGGCTTCGAGACGGACTCCGGCGCGCTCACCGGTTCACCGGCATACACGGCCCCGGAAGTGCTTTCCGGCGAGTCTCCCAGCGTTGCATCCGATATCTATGGGCTCGGCGCAACCCTGTTCTCTCTCATCACCGGGCATGCGGCCTTCGAGCGCCGGTCCGGTGAACAGATCGTTGCCCAATTCCTGCGCATTACCGCCGAACCAGCACCGCGTTTGCCGTCCGCCGGCTTCCCAGCCGACGTTCGCGCAGCGATCGAGACCGCGATGGCTCGGGATCCAGGCGCTCGTCCATGCACCGCAGCGGAGTTCGGAAATTTATTCCGCGAGGTCGAACGCAGTCACGATCTGGTTGTCGACGAGATGGCGATATCAACTCAAACCGACCGAACACCTGTTCGATCGATTCAAGACCGTGCCACCGGCACAGTCAGCTATGTGCCAACTCAGACACACGCCGCTTCGCTCCCTGAGGCCGTCGGGTCGTCGTTACAACCGCCGAGCGCGTCGACGAAGTACCGGCCGCCGACACCCACGCGGGCACTTGTGCCACGCAGTAGACTCGCCGGACAGTTACGTGACGCCAGTCGCCGGCGATTGATCTTGATCCACGCCCCTGCAGGGTTCGGAAAGAGCACACTGGCCGCACAGTGGCGCGACACCCTGATCAATTCCGGTGTTGCGGTCGCGTGGCTGAGCATCGACTCGGACGACAACAACGTCGTCTGGTTCCTCGCACACCTGACGGAGTCGATCCGCACCGTCCGACCCGATCTTGCCGCGGAACTCGGCCAGATTCTCGAGGAACACGGCAACCAGGCCGACCGGTACGTGCTCACGACCCTCATCAACGAGATTCACGAGCGCGGCGAGCTGCTGACTGTCGTCATCGACGACTGGCACAGAGCGACCGATGCCGCGACGATCGCCGCGATGGGATTCCTTCTCGATCATGGGTGCCACCATTTGCAGGTGCTGGTCACCAGCCGCAGTCAGTCGGGATTGCCACTCAGCCGCATGCGGGTCCGTGATGAACTCGTCGAGATCGACGCCGCTGCCCTCCGGTTCGACCTCGACGAATCCCGGGCGTTCCTCGTCGATATGTGCGGACTGACCCTCGAACAGGACGAGATCTCCAACCTCAGGGACTCCACCGAGGGGTGGGTCGCGGCCTTGCAGTTGGCGTCGCTGTCTCTGCGAGGGCGCGACGATCCAGCCGAATTCATCAGCCACCTATCGGGCCGACACCGAGGCATCGGCGAGTACCTCGCCGAGAACGTTCTCAGCGCCCTCGAACCCGACCTCCTCGACTTCATGCTGGCGACATCGGTCACTGAACGGCTCTGCGGTGATCTCGCGGCCGTGCTCGCACGCGTCGACGACGGCCAAGCGCTACTCGAACAAATCGAGGAACGCGATCTGTTCCTCCGTGCACTCGACGACGAGCGAGAGTGGTTTCGGTATCACCACTTGTTCGCCGATTTCCTGCGTCGTCGCATGCAGCGCGATCATCCCGCGCGCATCGCCGAACTGCACCGCACGGCGTCGCAGTGGTTCGCCGCGCACGATCTGCTGAGCGAGGCCGTCGGTCAGGCACTGGCCGCCGGGGAGCGGGAACTCGCGGCCGACCTCGTCGACGCACGAGGACTGGCGCTGATCGAGCACTCGCAGCTCGCGTCGGTACTGGGCCTGATCGACAAGGTTCCCCGGGTACTGGCCGCCGATCGCCCACACCTGCAGCTCGCCCTCGCCTGGGCGCACGTACTGCTCCACCATGACCACACCATCGTGGAGGAATCACTCCGATCTCTAGATGCCTGCATCGCCGACCTACCCGCCGCCGACACCACTACGGCCGACCTGCGGGTCGACGCCGCACTGGTGAGGGGAGTCGCGGACCTCTTCGGGGACCGCATCGACGGGCTGACCGAGTTGGTGTCGGACTGCACTGACCGGCAGAAGACCCTGCGCCCGTTCGTCCTCGCCGCCGCGTCCAACGTCGCGTCCTACGAGGCGATCCACCGCTTCGACTTCGACGCCGCACAGCGGTGGCAGGAATGGGGGACGCCCTTCCACGCGCGCACAACTGGGCCGTTCACTGGGGTGTACGGGCACTGCTTTTCCGGGATCGCGGCAAACGAGATGCTGCGCGTGGACGAGGCCGAGCGGTACTTTCGGTTGGCCTACGGTCTCGCGCGTGAGGCGGGAGGTCACCACTCGTATTCCACGAGGCTCGCAAGCGCGATGCTGGGGGATCTGCTCTACGAGCGCGGCGAGCTGGACGAGGCCGAGCGACTGCTGGACGAAAGCTATCAACTCGGCTCGGAGGGCGGTGTCGTCGATTTCATGCTCGTCACGTTCGGCACCGGATCCCGGATCAAGGCCATCCGGGGAGATATCACAGCGGCCGCCCAGCGGCTGGACGACGGTGCACAGATCGCCGCCGAGTTGGCGCTGCCGAGGCTGGCCGCCCGTATCGGCAACGAGCGGACGAGGTTGGGGCTCTCCGCCGCCGATCCCGCGCAGCACCTGGCCGAGGGCGACCCGGACACTCCCGCACCTGCGCCGGATCGGGTGGACGGGATCGTCGAGGTGACAGCAGAACTCGAGGAGGATTCGGCGATCCGGCGACTGATGGCAGAGAAGTCGCTGCCGAGCGCGCTCCGTGCCCGTACGAGGGCAGCGGCCCTGGTAGAGCGAATAGCGACCCATGAGCGTCCCCGTGCTCTGCTGCGAGCGCGACTGCTGCACGTCGTGTCGGTTCTCGTCGCCGGTGATGAGCAGGCGGCCTTGGATGCGCTGGTACCCCTGGCCGCGCAGTGCTCGGGTCTGGGCGTGATCAGGCTTCTGTGTGACGAGGGACCGCCAATGATGCAACTTGTTGCGCGGTTGCGGGACATTCAGACGCAACAGCGCCGGCCGTCACGTTGGCCGGCGATCTCGCAGGAGTTCTTGTCGTCGGTATTGGCCGCGGACGTGTCGGCGGGCGGGTAGTGCTCGGACCCAATGCCACGAAGTTAAGCGTTTCTGCAGTTCAGACATGCTGAGATCGAACAGCAGTGTGGCGGTGTGTGAACAACCCCCAACAGTGTCCCATCGCCGCGTTCTGAATTATGTTGGTATGCGATAGCCGTTCCGTATTCTACTGATGTGTCGGTATTTTCAGTGACCTTTCGCATGGGTGCTCCTAGGAACCTCGAATAGTGTTGGTAATCCAGCCGTCAAGAAGCAAGAGCCGAAGTCTGGTCGTGATGTAGCCGCGCAACCGTACTCGGCCCGGACCGCTCCTCCCGCGGAATCTGCGGCGTCGGAGGTGAACGCGCACATCGATTTGCCGTCGAGGTGGCGACGTGCGTGCCGACAGCGGTGCCCGAGGTCGGTGAACGGGGATCGTCTGTCGGCAACCACGGCAACGCGGCGTCGCGTATCACGCCGGTGAGGCGATATTTTCGTCCGGCGCGTGATTTGAAACCGCCCGAGCAGGGGGCGGAGCTCGGCTCCAGTGTGCCGACCGAGAGCCTCTATATCGAAACCCCGAAGACCGACTCGCTCGACGAGATACTGTCCGACTGGATGCAACTGAAGGCACCGTTGCTTCCGATCGAAGCCGGCGCGCACGTCGACGGGGTGACGGCACGATGACCGCCCCTCAGACGATGGAGATCGAGTCCGAGTTCGGCTTCGGTATCCACGCGCCGGCGCCGGCGCCGGCGTCGGCGTCGGCCGGCTCGAGCGAGGTGTTCCGGCGGTAGATCGCGTCGGTCGGTGCTCTGTGCGCGATGATGGACGGCGAGCCCGTGGGCATCGTCGCGACATCCCTCGCCGTCGAAATTTCCTTTGACCCGCCGGTGATTACGTTCTCGATCCGCAAGGCGTCCACCACGTGGCCGAAGCTGCGCACGGCTTCTCATCGGAGTTTCGGTGCTTGCGGAGAACCAGGGCGCGATCTGCCGGCAGATCTCCAGGCCCGCGGCCGAGCGGTTCACCGGGTTCGGTCTGCACGAGTCCGCTGAGGGTGCCGTGTTCTTGAAGGACGCCATGACCTGGCTGAACTGCTCATCCGAGACGGCCGCTAGTGCCCTCGAGCCGTCCGACGAAGCCGTGTCTCAATCTTGGGGTGGCTGACGCGCGCCGTCCTGTCGTAACGTCGTAGAAGTCCAGGTCGACGCCGGTGTGCGTGCGCAGGCGCACATCTTTCTGTTTGTTGCCCGGCCGGTAGAACCAGGAGGTTCACGATGGCTGTAGCGCGCATTTCTATATCAGCAGGACAGTTGTGGCTCCTGTGCAACGTGAACAGCGAGATTCGGTCATGAGTGACCGGGCGCCGTTCCTGATGACCGGTGTGGGCGGTGGTTACAGCAGCATCAGCCGGCTGGTAGCAGAGCTGCTGCTGCGGAGTGGTGAGCCCGTGCGGGCGATGGTTCATCGCGATGACGGCCGCGCCGACGCCCTACGGGACCTGGGGGCAGAAATTGTCGTGGGCGATCTGACCCGCCCTGGCGACGTCGCTGCGGCGTTGGCGGGCGTGAGGCGGATGTTCTTCAACATGAGTGTCTCCGCGGACTATCTGGAGGCCGCCGCTGTCGTCTGCGCGATTGCCGACGAGCGGGGCGATCTCGAGGCGTTGGTGAACATGTCGCAGATGACGGTGTCGCAGATGACGTCGACCAGCACCGACGAGTCCCGGCATCAACGGCTGCACTGGCTCGCCGAGCGCATCATGAACTGGTCCGGTCTGCCCGTCGTCCATGTCAGACCCACGGTCTTCCTGGACAATCCGCTGTTCACCGTCGTGGCGAGCCGTTCGGTCGCCGAACGGGGCGTCTTGGCCCTGCCGTTCGGTACCGGCAGGACCTCGCCCGTAGCCGCCACCGACGTGGCCCGCGTCATCGCCGCCATTCTTCAGGATCCAGCAGGCCGTGTCGGGCGGGTCTATGAGCTGACCGGCCCCGCCGTCCTGGACATCGACGGCCTCGCCGAGCAGTACACCCGTGGCTTGGGTCGGCCGGTAACGGGATCCGATCTGCCCTACGACAACTTCGTGGACCTGATGGGCGCGGTCCCCGGCATTTCGTCGCACACCGTGCAACACCTCCTCACGGTCGCCACACTGCACCGCGACGATCGCTACAACCGGCTGACGACCGACGTCGAGGACGTGACCGGGCAGCCCGCGCAGTCGGTCGAGCAATACATCGCCGCACACCGCGAGCTGTTCTCGAGGCCGGCCGCCGACGGGTAGTGGGGGTCGGGGTCATCGCGGCGGTGCGTCGAACCGAGTCCACTCGTACGCCCATTGCCGCATCCGGGTCCGGGCCAACACCGCGTGTAGGAGTGCCGGGACGACGACGATGCCGCCGGATCCGAGCGCCCATACCCCGCATGCGGCGGTCACGGCCACCACCGTGTCTTCCCGGTTACTTCGGATGGGGCCGGTGAGGTTGCCGTCGGCGCCGACGCTGATGGTGATGGTCTGCCCCGCCCTCGCGTGCGCGCCGGTGGGTACCACGGCGGTGTGGTCCCCGCTGGGCGTCGACCAGCGGGCTCGGGCACTGTCCTGGTTGTGGCTGGGTCGAAGTGCGTCGTCGGGGGTGTCGGGTGCTGGGTGGGTGTCCTCGAGCAGGACTGCGGGCACTTGGTGCACGCCGGAGCGCAGTGCCTGGGATTGTTGTTCCAATCGGGTGTGGGTCGCCGTTCCGAATGCGGCGGCGCACGGGATCAGCAGCAGCATCAGCGTCGCGGCGAGCAGCACGAGGACGGCCTCGTAGCGGTCGCCTGGGCGCATCAGGCGGTTGCGGCTCCACGGCCCGAGCCGCCACCACCGGATCGGCGTGGGTACCGGTGCCAGTTCCTCCCGACGCATCATCCGACCTCCGGCAGGATTGCGGTTTCTTCTCCTTCGATTGTGCGACGGAATCCCACGCGGTGCATTCCCGTCGCGTCACTGCGCATCGCCTCTATCTGCGCTACGCGTTGGAGAGGCGATCACGTCGCTCGCAGCCACGACCTGGGGTCGTCGCATACTGTGCCGATGATCTTGGAACACGCACTGCTGTCCGTGGCACCCGCAAGGGTCGAGGAATTCGAATCTGCATTCGGGCAGGCCGAGTCGATCATTTCGTCTGTGCCCGGATTCCTGCGACTGCGATTGTCACGCGGCCTCGAGCGACCGAATGTCTATCTCCTGCTGGTCGAGTGGGAAAAACTCGAAGACCACACCGAAGGCTTTCGTCAGTCGAGCCGGTACCAGCAGTGGAAGGACCTGCTGCACCATTTCTACGATCCCTTCCCGCTCGTAGAGCACTACGAGCCTGTCCGCGAAGTGTGATTGGACGCCTCGCCGAGGCTGGCACAACATGCGGACACCAGTCTGGTGGTGGCGGGGCTGCCGCCGTCTCCGCAGGACGGGCACACCATCGTGACGGTCTGTGCGATTTCGTCGACAGTGACGGTGAGCGGGACGGCGCACTGGCGGCACCACCTGTGTCGCGTGACGGCGTTGACGTGTGTCGGCGACGCGACGCATTGGTGAATCCACCGTCGGTGCAGCGGGCACGTCGTCCGGTCGTCGGGGGACAAGCGCCGCGCATCCTCAGCGGCGTCTTCCCTGGCCAGGCGATCACCCAGCGTGGTCGCACGGGACCGTCCCACCGCTGACGAGCGGCAGCCGGGGGCGGGCCGGATTGCGCAGGAGGTAGTCATGGGGTCACCTCGACGAGATCGAACCGGGAGTGCAATTGCGCCCAGGTCGCCCGGCGACGCCCGTCGCGGGTGCGGTATCCGCTGCCCGGCTCCGGAACCCAGGTCCGCATCAGATCGTCACGTACCGCGGGACGGTCGGCGGGTTCGCGGGTGTGCGCCAGCGCGGCGACCAACCACACCCGGGAGGTGGTGCTGCAGGGGGATGTCGAATGGGTATCCACGCCGAGCGGCTTCGTAGTCATGGGTCGTCCTCACGTCGGTCCCGGTCACGTACCCGTACTCGAAACGGTTGGCCCTCAACGAGTTGCTGATCCGCGTGGGATTCTCTGTCTGACCTCATGTTCCACCGGCTACGGTGTGACGCGTGTCTCATTTCCTGACACTGGTGGCGCGGACGACGTCAGATGTCGATGCCGAATTCCTTGATCTTGCGGTAGATGGTGGCCCGTGAGATGCCGAGAGCTGTTGCCGCGGCCTTCTTGTTGCCGTGGTTCTCTTCGAGGCTTCGCACGATGGCGTCGCGTTCGAGGGCCTCGATCTGGGTGAGTGTGTGTCGGCTCAGAGCTCGGCACATCGGGGGAAGCTGCTCGACCTCGACGACACCGGAGCGCTGACGCTGGACCACGTCGTGCAGAACCTGCCGGAGCTCGGTGACGTTGCCGGGCCAGCTGTACTTGCAGAGTTGGCGCATCGCCGCGGGCGACAGAGACAAGTCTGCGCCGCGACCGAGTTGTCTCAGCAGATGCGGTACCAAGCTGTGAAGATCGTCGATGCGATGACGCAGCGCAGGCATGGTGACGGTATGGCTGAAGTGGGGAAGGAGCAGCGTGTCGAGATCGGTGTTGTGATCGGTTCCGCCGATGGTCGCGCCGATCCATCCGGCGTGCTCGCGTCCTTGAATGAGGTCGGCGACAATCCGCTGCTGTGACTCGGTAAGGAGGTCGATGTCGCGCAGGATGACGCTGAATCGGTCTTGTGCGAGTTCCTGTTCGAGTGCCGGCAGGGCGGCGCTGTCGCCCGCGAGTTCGGCCACCGTGAAGATCCGTGTGCGGATGGGAATATGTTCGATGGCAACAGCTTTGAGGGCTGATCCGCGGCCGCTTCCGGCTTCGCCGGAGACGGTGACCCACTGTTGTTCGCGCGCGCAGCGAGCGATTTGCTGGCAACTGCGGCGCCAGGACGCGCTGCTACCGGTGATTCCGGGCAGAACGCGGATGCTCTCCAGAGCAGGGGATCCCGATGTGGGGATCTCCAGCAGATGTACGTAGAACAAGGCCATCTGCCTCCGTGCCCCCAGCCCGAAGTCCTCGACCGAGGACAGTCGGGCCGTCTGTCCGCTGGGCAGGGCGACGATGTGTCGTTGGGTGGCGGGCACGCCGCTCAGGTCGACGGCGTGTTCGAGCAACGCACCCTGATCCTGGGCATCCAGTGCCACGCGTAGTTTTCGGTTGACGAGAACGACATCGTCTCCGAGCGCCAACACTCCCGTTTGTGGTGACCGCCGACAGGCCTTCAGATAGGCGTTCAGTAACGCGGTCTGGTCCGCACTGGCCTGTGCCAGGAGGCGCCCTTCGATCTGAGCCGTGGCGGATTTGGCGAGAGTGGCCAAGAGTGGGCCCCCGTCCTCTACCCAGCCGGTGAGATCGAGTGCACCGACGAGGGCGCCGGACATCGGATGGGTGATGGGGACACCGGCGCATGCCAGTTGCCCGAGACAGTCGGCGTAGTGCTCGGCGCCCGTCACCAGGGTGGGCTGACGGGTTTCGAGAGTGGTGCCGATGCCGTTGGTGCCGACGAATTCTTCCGAGTAGCTGTAACCAGGTATCAGTTGGACGTCGTCGAGTGTGCGATTGAGTCGTTGACTGGCGGTGATCCTGGTCAAGATCACTCCGTCAGCCGAGGTCAGGATGACGCTCACTGGTTCGTCGACCAGTCCGTCCGCGAGTTGCCGCAAGACGGGTTCGGCTGCAGCCACGAGAGGGCAGTCCAGATTCGGCTCTCGTACGAACGGGAGGTCGAGCTGATCCGGGCGCACCTTGAGCGACTTCGATCGCTGCCACGAGTACGAGATGGGTTGGCGAACGGAGCTGTCGAGGTCGTTGTCGGCGAGGAACAGCTCTCGCGCCTTCTGTAGATCCTTGCTGGTCATGCTGTATTTACGCCCCGATTCTCCGCCTCTCACGTAGTTGAGAGTACGTCGTCTCGATGTGAGACGGGTCTCAATATGAGACGGGGTGGCGGAGGACCGGGATCAGCGCGGGGACGGCCGCGGCGTCGGCCGGGATTCACTGTCATCGACGTGGCCTTTCGACGCAGGGGAAGGGGGATGAGCGATTCGCTGTAGCCGCTCGGCGCACACGGCGAGAAGACGTTGCCGGAGGGTGTCGTCGAGGGGCGGGAAACGACGCCCGGCCGGGACCTGCAGGCGTTCGAAGTACTGCGCCTCGGTCCACCCGAACGTGACGAAGATGTCTTCGGCGCTGCCGCCGCCGAACACTGCCCACCGGTTGCCGAACTCCAGGACGACGTCGTCGTCCCGCTTCGATCGGACATGTGGATTCGTGGGTGTCATATCGCACGCCCCGGATTGAGAATCCCGGTGGGGTCGAACGCTGCCTTGATTCCTGCCATCAGGGACCTCTCCACCGAACCGATCATGGATTCGAGGTAGGGGCGTTTGAGGTCGCCGACGCCATGCTCGCCGGTGATCGATCCGCCCAGAGCCAAGCATCGCTTCACCATCTCGTCGAAGGCCTGGTAAGCCCGATCGGTGGCGTCCGGATCTGCACCGTCGAACACGATCGTGGGGTGGACGTTGCCGTCGGCGGCGTGCCCGAAGGTGCCGATGAGCAGTTGGTGGCGGTCGGCGATGCGGGTAATGGCGTCGAGCATGTGCGGTAGCCGGGGCACCGGCACGGCCAGGTCGTCGAGCAGAGTGCTGCCGCGGCGCTCGAGGGCGGTCAGCGCCACCCTGCGGGCCTGCATGAGGGCGTCACCTTCGGAGGGGTCGCTGCTCACGTACAGCTCGGTGGCCGCGGCAGCACGGCACGCGTCCGCGCTGCGCTGCGCTTCCGCCGCGGCAGCGTCGCCGTCGCACTGGATCAACAGCAGCGCGCCGGCCGTCTCGTCGAGACCCATGCGGGTCATGTCGTTGACGGCCGAGATGGTGGTGCGGTCCATGAGTTCTACCAGGCTCGGGTCGGCCACCGCCTGAATCGCCATCACCGCGTCGACCGCCTGGACGGGCTCGGCGAAGGCGGCGACGACGGTGGCCGTGCGCGCCGGTGTTCGACGCAGCCGCATGGTCGCCTCGACGATGACGGCCAGGGTGCCCTCGGACCCGACCAGCAGTTGGGTCAGGTTCAATCCGGCGACATTCTTGCGGGTGGCGGCGCCGGTGTGGATGATCCGGCCGTCGGCGAGCACCGCCTTGATCCGGGCGACGTGGTCGCCGGTGACCCCGTATTTCGCGCAACATGCTCCGCCGGCATTGGTCGCGAGGTTTCCCCCGATCGTGGAGACGGCGCGACTGCCGGGGTCGGGGACGTACCAGAGTCCGCGCTCCGCGGCCGCGGCAGCGAGGTCACCGTTGATCACTCCCGGCTCGACCGTGGCGGTGCGGGACTGTTCGTCGATGGTGAGGATGCGGTCGAGTTTCTCGGTGCTGAGCACGATGCAGCCGTCGATCGCGTTGGCCCCGCCGGCGAGTCCGGTGCCCGCCCCTCTCGTGACGACCGGAATGCCGTACCGGTGGGCGGTTTTCAGGGTTGTCACGACGTGGTCGGTGGTCCGGGCGCGGACCACCGCGATCGGATGTCCGGAGGGGGAGAGCAACGACTGGTCGCGGGTGTAGGCGATCATGGTGTCGCTGTCGGTCACCACGGCATCGCCCAGTGCCGCGAGCAGACCCGCGACGGGGCCGGTCGTCACCACGGTCATGCTTGTCCTTCCACAGTGTTGTATTCCGTCAGGTTGTGCACCGCACCGGGTTACCGGTTGATCTCCAGTTCGCCCATGCGGGACCAGTCGGTGCCGGGCAGGTCGGTGTGGAGGATGCGCGGTGTCTCGCTCAGCGTCGGGCGCATCGCGTCCAATCCCTTCCGGAAGTGGTCGGCGGCGACGTGGTCGGAGCCTGCCTGCCCGTCCCGGAACGCCTCGATCAGCACGAACTCGGCGGGATCGCCTGCGCTGCGATGCCATTCGAACCAGAGATTGCCAGGCTCGGATCGGGTCGCGTCGGTGAACTCCTTGGTGACGAGTAACCAGTCGTTCCGGTACTTGTCGAGGACCTTGAACTTCACGACGATGAAAATCACGATGACTCACTTTCTTTCGGACGAATGCCTCGCCGCCGGAACGGGGGAGTGGGTCACCGCCTCGCAGGACCGTCGAGGCGGTGACCCACTGGCTGCTCTAGTAGATGTTCGACGGGCGAACCATGCCTTCGGCGAGATCGCCGAAGCCGGGTGCCATGATGGCACCGGGATTGCCCAGCACCTCTTCCACGACAGCGGTCTCGGTGGTGATCAGAAGTGCCGCGATCGAGGCCGCGCTTTCGAGCGCGGCGCGGGTGACCTTGAACGGATCGATCACCCCGTCGTCGAACATGTCCCCGTATTCACCGGTGAGCGCGTTGAACCCGTGCCCGAGCGGCAAACCGGCGACCACCTCGACGACGTCGTCGCCGTCGAATCCGGCGTTGATCGCAATCCAGCGCAGCGGTTCGGCGAGGGCGCGGCGCACGACGTCACACCCGATGGCCTCGTCGCCGGCCAGGTCGAGATCGGCCAATGCCCGATGCGACTGCGCCAGCGCGGTACCACCGCCGGAGACGATCCCCGCTTCCACGGCGGCGCGGGTGGCGGCCAGCGCGTCCTCGACGCGCAACATCCGCTCCTTGAGCTCGACGCTGGTCGCGCCGCCGACGCGGATGACGGCAACCCGCCCGGTGAGCCGGGCGATGCGCAGTTCGAGGCTTTCCTGGTCCGCCTCGATCTTGGCGCGTTCGTGCTGGGATTCGAGCTGGGCGATGCGGGCGTCGAGCAGGCGCTGGTCCCCGTGCCCGCCGACGATCGTGGTCTCGTTCTCGGTCACGGTGATGCGATCACACGAACCGAGATGCTCGACACTGATTTCGGACAGTTCGATGCCGGTGTCCTTGGCGATCACGTGCCCACCCAGTGCCACCGCGAGGTCTTCGAGCTCGGCGACGCGGCGGTGCCCGAAACCGGGGGCCCGGACGACCACCGACTGCATCGTCTTGTGCATGTTGCCGCCGACGAGCAGTTGCAGGGCCGGCCCATCGACTTCCTCGGCCAGCACCACCAGGGACCGGTCGGCGCGTTTGGCCACCTCGATGCTCGGCATGATGTCTTGGACCTGGGTGATCTTCTTGTTGGTCAGCAGAATCAGCGGATTGGTGTGCACCGCCTCCATCCGCTCCGGGTCGGTGACCATGTAGCCGGAGATGTAGCCGTGGTCGAACTCGATGCCGTCGACGATGTCGACCGACAGCCCGAGGGTGTCGCTCTCCTCGGTGGTGACGACCCCGGACTTGCCGACGTAGTCGACGGCCTTAGAGATGGCGTGCCCGATCACTTCGTCGTCGCTGGCGGCGAGCGTCGCGATCCGCTGCAGGTCGCTCTGACCCCCGATCTGGGATGCCTGCTCGCGGAGGGAGTCGACGACCGCGGAGACGGCCCGTTCGATGCCGCGGCGCACCCGCATGGGGTTGGCGCCGGCGTCGACGGACCGCAGCCCCTCGCGGACCATCGCCTGGGCGAGCACCGTTGCGGTGGTGGTGCCGTCGCCGACCACACCGTTGGTTTTCATCGCCACTTCCTTGACCAGCTGGGCACCCATGTTGGCGAAGGGTTCGCGGAGCTGGATCTCGCGGGCGATGGTCACGCCGTCGTTGGTGATCGTCGGTGGTCCGGTGAGCTTTTCGAGCACCGCGTTGCGCCCCTTGGGGCCGAGGGTCACCTTGACCGCGTCGGCGAGGGCGTTGACGCCCTGCTCGAGCCGTGCTCGGGCGTCCGTGTTGTACCGCAGCTCTTTGGCCATGGCTGATGTTCCTTTCGTGCTTCGAGCGGAGGATGCGGGGTGTTACGGGACGAGAATCGCTCGGCCGCGCACCCGGCCGGCATCGAGATCGTCGAGTGCTTGCTGGAAGTCCTCGAGCCGGTACCGGGTGGTGTGCAAGGTGACCTTGCCCTGGGCGGCAAGGGTCATGAGCTCCTGGAGGTCGTTGTAGGAGCCGACGAGATTGCCGATGAAGTTGATCTCGGTAGAGATCACATCGATGGTCGGGACGTCGATGTTCTCGCCGTAGCCGACGACGTAGTAGTTCCCGGCGCGGCGCAGCATCCCGATTCCTTCCCGGGTCGCGCCGCCCTCGCCGACGAAGTCGACGACGGCTTCGGCGCCGTGTCCGCCCGTCAGGTCGAGCACCTGCTGGGGGTGGGTGCCGTCGGCGACGATGCCGTGGTCGGCGCCGATCTTCACGGCGAGTTCGACGGCCGCGGGGTTACGGTCGAGCACGACCACGGTGACACCGGAGATGGCCTTCAGGACCTGGATGCCGATGTGGCCGAGTCCGCCGGCCCCGATCACCACGCACACGTCTCCGGGCCGAGTCGTCTTCGCGGCCTTGGCAACGGCGTGGTACGCCGTCAGGCCTGCGTCGGCGAGGGCGGCGACGTCGGCCGGTTCGAGCGAGTCGTCGATCCGGACCACGCTGCGTGCGGTGGTGCGCAGATATTCGGCGTACCCGCCGTTGACGTCGATGCCGGGGAATGTGCTGTTCTGGCAGTGGACGTCGTCACCGAAACGGCACGCCCGGCACAGTCCGCACGTGATGAGCGGGTGCAGGATCACCTTGTCGCCGACCGCGACGTTGGTGACGGCGTCGCCTACCGCGTGGACCCAGCCGGCGTTCTCGTGCCCGATCGTGTACGGCAGCGCGACACCCGACTTCGCCTCCCACTGCCCTTCGAGGATGTGCAGGTCGGTGCGGCACACACCCGCGCCGCCGATGCGCACGATCACATCGAGGGGGCCCTCGATCGTGGGTGCGGGAATGTCGTTGAGCTGCAGCTTGGTGTGGTAACCCACCACTTGCACGGCCTTCATCGCGGGCTCCTGGTTCTGAGGTTGGTGATTCGCGGTGTGGCGCCGACGGATTCGCTGTCGGCGTAGCGGGTAGCAAGCAGGCCGCGGCAGAAGTGCGCGTTGCCTTCCATCGAGATGCGCACCGACTTGGCGAAGCGCAGCCGCATCGGCACCGACTCCGGGGGTATGCGCTTGCCGTCGTCGTCGACGAACACCCGGCTGGCCGGGCAGATGCTCAACCCGATGCCGATCCGTCGACGCAGCAACGCGGCCTTGGCCTTTCCGGGAGCGAGGTCGCTGAGGGTGAGCCGGTAGATCTCGTTGACACCCACATCGGTGGTCTTCAGGTGCGCCTCGACGCACCGCTCCATCGCCGCGGCGTGCGCCTTGGACCGGAACGTTCGGCGCAGTTCGTGCAGACTCTCCTCCGCCTCGGAGCCGAACGTCCCGACGTATCCGGCGTCCGCCGCGAGACCGGCGTTGATCTTGTCGCTGTCGTGATGGTCGTCCAGCAGCACCCGCACCTCACCGATCTCCTCGACCAGGCGCAGGGCGTCGAGGGCATCGGAGGCCATGAGGTAGGCGAAGTTCGGCGAACAGAACGCGGTGGGCAGCCGCAGGTGCACGGTGACCCCGTCGTCGTCGAGGGCGACCGACCGGACGAACCCGAGATCGGTGATCGGCTCGTCCAGTTCCGGGTCGGTAACCGTCGACAGGGCCATCAGGACCTCCTGTTCGATGCAGACAAGAGCGGCGGTCATGACGACACGGTCTCCCGCGCCCCGGCAGCGACCTCCACACCTTCCTGCCCGGCCGGCTCGGCGAGATGCAGGTTTGCGGGAACGTCGATGTCGTACAGCGCCGCCGCGTTGAGGCCGAGGATCTTCTTCTTCTGCAGGGCGGTGATCGGGGCGTACTCGCCCTGCATGTCCTCGGGGATCTGGAAGTCGACGAACTTCTCGATCAGCCACTTCGGGGTCCACAGCGCGTAGTCGCTGCCGAACAGGATCTTGTCCTCGCCGATCCAGTAGAGCAACTCGCCGATGATCTGGGCGAAGTAGCGGGGCCGGGTATGGATGAACGGAAGGGCAACCGCCAGGCCGCCGTACACGTTCGACTCCTGGGTGGCGATCCAGCAGAAGTCCTCGAGCCGCGGCAGTCCCACGTGCTCGACGACGAATCGAAGGTCCAGGTAGTCGGTGGCGACCTTGTCGACGTCGGAGACGTCGAAGGCATCGCGGTCGAGGGGACGGATCGTCGGACCCTTGTGGACGTGAATGTTCTTGATCCCCAACTCGATGCACTCTTCGAGGTAGCGCCGCGACCACGGGTCGTCGAGTTTGTAGCCGCGGGAGTCGCCGTGCCATTCGGCGGTGTAGAGCTTGACGCCCTGCAGGTTCATCCGGTCGGCATCCTTGCGGAGCTGTTCGAGCCCGGCCTCCTCGTGGCGCGGGTCGTAGGCGTGGTTGTAGGTGAGCTTGCCGGGGTGCTTGGCGACCAGGGCGAGTGCTTCGTCGGTTCGCCCGAATCCATTGTGGTAGAAGTCGCTGAGCAAGGTGGCCTGGAAGATCGCGTGGTCGACGTAGCCCTCCACGAAGATGTCACGCTCGAAGCGTTCGCTGCCGTAATACGTGTAGGTGTCGTAGTCCCACACGACCTCTTCGGGGCTGAGGTTCTTGTGATAGTCGTAGAAGCAATCGATGAACTGCTTTCCGTGCACATTCTTCTGGTTCGACTCGCGGGCGTCCCAGACGTGTACGTGGCCGTCCACGATGAAATACTTCTCGCCGTTCTTCTCATACATGTTGGATGCTCCGGTTTCAATCGATGGGTAAAATCTGGCCACGGCTCGCCGCAGCTGCGTAATTCACCGGCTGATGGTGACCTTGAGTGCGTCGTGGGTGTCTGCATGTGCAAAGACGTCGTACGCGTCCATCATTTGCTCGAGCCCGAACGAGTGAGTGCTGAAGGTCCCGACGTCGATCTTCTCGTGAGCCACCAGATCCAGGAGGGTAGGAATGGTGGTGCCGTTGACAAGTCCGGTGGTGATCGTGATGTTTTTGATCCACAGATCTTCGAGGTGCAGATCGACAGGTCTGCCGTGCACACCGACGTTGGCGATGCTCCCTCCGGGACGCACCAGGGCAGTGCACAATTCGAAGGTTTCCGGGATCCCGACTGCCTCGATCACCACGTTGGCGCCCAGACCGTGAGTGAGTTCGAGGACGCGGGCTCGGACGTCCTCTGTGCCACTGTTGATGGTCTCGTCCGCACCGAAGCCGAGTGAACGTTTGAGCCGGGATTCGGAAAGATCGACAGCAATGACGGTCGCGGCGCCGTAGAGCCCTGCCGTGCGGATCGACGCCAGCCCGACCGGGCCCGCACCCACTACCACGACGGTGTCGCCAGGTTTCACTCGAGCGTTCTGCACCCCGATCTCGAATCCGGTGGGCAGAATGTCGGCAAGGAAGATTGCCTGCTCGTTCGTGACGGCCTCGGGCAACAGGTGCACGCTCGTCTCGGCGAACGGCACGCGCACGTACTCTGCCTGCGTACCGTCGATCAGGTGTCCGAAGATCCACCCGATGCCACCGACGGAAGCGCAATGGGAGGGCATGGCGCACTTGCAGGGCCCGCACTTGCCGCAGGAGGTTATCGCCGGCACCAGCACCCGATCTCCCACTGCGAGTGACGTAACGGCCGACCCGACTTCGGTGATGACGCCGACCGCCTCGTGCCCGAGCACGCGACCGGGGGTCACAGCGGGCACATCACCTTTGAGGATGTGCAGATCGGTCCCGCAGATCGTCGTCGTATCGACACGCACTACTACATCGGTCGGGTCGACCAGGTGTGCGTCGGGCACATCGGTCCACGACATCGAGCCGGGACCCTGGAACACAAGTGCTTTCACATCGATCTCATTCTCTGAAGGGTTGACGACGCACCCGCTGAAACCTGGGATGCCTCTCGGTCCACCGGCGCCGCCCACCAAGTCCGGTCGGGCGGCGCCGGCACGGTGCAATGTCGGTTCGTGTCTACTGTGCTGTGAGGTCGAATCCGATGTACTCGGCGGCGTCCTCGGGGCTGGCGAACAGCAGGGTCTTCTCGTCGAGGTGGACCATGCGCCCGTAGTGGGTGGAGCTGATCTCCTCGAAGATGGATCCGTCGAATTCCTGGCCCAGGGCGTCGGTGAGTTCCTCGTAGTCGAAGTCGAGCAGCTTCTGGCCGTCGACGCGGATCATCGACGGGTACTCGGTCAGCTCGACACCGTCCTTGGCACCCATCACCTCCGCGACGACCCGGCCGATGGGGGTGTTCATCAAGGTGACGCCACACATGTTGGAGAACTCGGTGGACGATCCGAATTGCATGCTCACTTGTCCAACTCCTTGGGGATGTCGAGCCCGAGGTCCTCGAGCAGGGAACGGAACTTGTCCGTGGCGGCGTCCAAACTGGTGGCGAAGGTGACCGCCTTGTCGGCCGGCTGCGACCAGATCGGCTGCAGCGCCCGGGCGGCGTCGAGGCACCGCGGCACCCAGATGGCCAGCCAGGTACCGAACAGCTCCTTGTTCGACTCCCCGTGCTCGGGGTCGCGGGTGAGCAACCGGAACAGGTTGCGGGTGTAGGCGAGGTCGCGGTCGTAGTCGTGCTCGCCGGTGCCCACGATGGTGGGGGTGATGTAGTCACCGTTACCGGCGGCGATCTGCATGACCAATTCGCTACGGAACAGGGTGCCGACCAGCTGCTCGAAGACGACGTTCGAGGCGAACAGCAGCTCACACCAGTCCGGAACCGCGGTGAGCCGCTCGACGACCTCACGGGTGGGCTGCCACTCGGGCGCTGACTGCCAGACCTCCTTGTGGGCGGCACCGTCGAAGTTCTCGGTGGCGTCGGACAGGTCCAGGTTGAACAGGGCCAGGTCCTGGGCGAAGCGCATCTTGTGGGCGGCGTTCACCGCGACGGCGGTGTTGATCATGTTCGTCGGGCAGGACCGCTGGATGGAGGTGAACACGTGCAGCGCCAACCCGTTTTCGGCGTGCATCCACGCCCCCAGGTTGCGGGAGATGAACGTCAGCCACGGGGTGTTCCAGGAGTCGTAGACCCGGGCGCGCTTGGCGTTGGACAGGCACAACTCGACCTGATGGACCACCTTGGAATTGTTGCGGAAGATGGTCTGGTCCCACTCCTCGTTCGGGTCGAGGAAGGCGTGCCAGTTCGACGACTTCGCGGCCGTCCACTCCTGCGGGTAACCGCCGGGGCCGTCACCGAAGCCGTAGATCCAGCCCTGGGACAGGTGGCGATCGGGGTCGGGTTGGACGTCGACGGTCACGTCCTCGTACATCGTCGACCGCTTCTTGGCCGGCGTGTAGTAGGTGAAGGAGCGGCTGCGGGAGCTGGGGAACTCCAGCGCACCGGCTTCGGAGTCGGTGAACTCGATCTTCGGAAAGCTACGTTGCTTGGACTCGGAGGTTGCGGTCATCTCGTTTCTCAGTTCTGTCGGTAAAGCAGGAAAGTGGTTTCCTCGGGCGGCTACTCGAAGGCGGGGCTGGTGAACTTGTCGTAGAAGATCTGGTCGTGCGGGGTGCCCTTCGCCTCCAGCAGTTCCAGGGCCGCATCGACCATCGGCGGCGGCCCGCACAGGTACACCTCGGCCCGGCCGACGCCGGGCTCGCGGCGGCTGACGACGTCGGTGACATTGCCGTCCTCGACGGTGATCGCACCCACAGGCGGCGGGTCCATCGATTCCGAGAGGCAGGCCACGAAAGTGAAGTTCGTCAGTCCCTGTCCGAGTGCGAGGATCTCGTCGAGGTAGAACAGGTCCTGCGGGGTGCGGGCACCGTAGTAGAAGTGCACCTGCCGGGTGTTGCCCGTCTCGCTCATGTGCCGCAGCAACGACAGCAGCGGTGCCATCCCCGCGCCGCCGCCGATGAACACCATCGGCAGGACATGGCCGTCCTTGATGGTGAACGACCCGTACGGTCCGGTCAGGGCGATCTCGTCACCCACCGAGATTCCGTCGTCGAGCAAGCCGGCGAACTTGCCGCCGGGATACTTCTTGATGAGGAACTCGACATGTCCCGGCGTCGATCGGGTCGTCGCCATGGAGAAGGACCGATGCTCGTCGGTTCCCGGGATGTGCAGGTCGGAGTACTGACCGGGCTTGAATTCGTACGCCGCGGGTTCGATGGGCGCCAACCGTAGCGACACGATGTCCTTGGTCATCGGCTCGATCCCGGTCACCCGGGTGCGCACATCCTGGATGGGGACACCGCCCAGCAGTTCGTCCTCGTCGAAATTGAGTAGTTCGATGGTGCAGTCGCTGTATGCGGTTGACCGGCAGAGCAGGACGTTGCCCTCGTCGACCTCGGCGTCGTTGCACGCAAACGTCGAGTAGTTCTCCATTTGGATATCGCCGTCGAGGACAAAGGATTTGCAGGCCGAGCAACGTCCCTCGCGGCAGCCGTGCATCAGGTGGATGCCTTGCCGAAACGCGGCATCGAGGATGTACTCGTCTTCGCCGACTTCCATCTCGATGTCGACGGGCTCGAAGTTGATACGGTGCTTGTCGGCCACGGGGGTCTCTCCTGGGTTCGTGAAATGAATGGTGAGACGGTGGGTGGCGCCGGAGTGGCCGCGGCGCCACCCACCGGGCCTGGATCAGGCCGGAACTGTGCCGCCGGCGCGGTACGCGGCGATGTGCGCGTTGCGTTCGGCTTCGGACATTTCGTTCAAGAGCACGTTCGGGCTCTGGAAGGTGTTGCCCCGCACGTCGTCGAGAGTCCACATCTTCTTCGGGTCGTCCAGATCGAGGTGCGGCTGACCGACCAGGGTCTTGCCGTCGTCGCGGACGTACCCGAGATCGGAAACGATGTCGGCGAGGTCCTTGCCGTGATGCAGGGTTTCCCACTCACGGAATCCGGTGAGCCGCCCCATGTTCGGGGTCGGGCGGCCCTGGTACTCGCTGCGGAACGCGACGGCGTCGGTCCAGTAGCAGGTTTCCGAGCAGTAGGTCCGCCACTGCTCGTCGACCTTCTCCACGACCATGTCCTCACGGATGAGGGCGGGCACCATGCAGGTCCAGCAGCGGTGCGGGTACTGGTACCCGACCTCCTCGAACGCGATCGGCTTGTTGCGGCCGGGGTAGGCGAGCCGGTTGTACTCCTCCCACCACTTGCCGTACTTCGAGTACCAGCCCGGGTACTTGTGCTCGAACCACTCGAAGTCCTTGTCGGTCATCGCGTCGATCCGCCAGTAGTTCACCGGCCAGCCGGTGGCGAAGAACCGGGCCACCTCGTGGACGTAACCCTTTTCGGTGATCCGCTTCCACGCCTCCTCGACCAAGTCGTGCGGAATCGTCAGGCCGTACTTCTCGAGCGGGATGAGGTAGCTGCGGTAGTAGTCGTCGTAGATCCACCGCCGCCACATCTCGGCGTAACTCTCCCGGTCCTTGCGACGGTCCTTCGTGCCGTACTCGATGAAGGTGCCGATCGCGGCGTCGACGACGCAGTGGTTGTTCCACCACGCGTACCGCAGGTCGCGTTCGAGCAGTGGACGGTTGCGCTCGTCGGCGAGTGCCATCAGCAGGATCGAGTAGCCGTTGGAGATGTGCCGCGACTCGTCCGACTGCACCGAGTGGAAGACCGTCGGCAACAGGTAGTCACCGTTGGCGGCCGCCTCGTCGGGCATGGCTACGAACAGGGTGTTGGTGAACGCTGTCTCGGCGACCACGGTCAGGTAGATGTTCGCTGCGGTGATCGCGTCGCCGGTGATGAACCCTTCGCCGAACTGCCTGCCGATGGTGCCCGCGTAGTTGTTCGCGAACGCCTTCTCGGTCATGTCGAACCCGGCGGGATCGATGTAGTTGTTCATGTACAGCTTCTTGAGGTTCATCTGGATCGTCGAGTGACGAACCTCGTCGATCATCTGTACCGCCAGCCCGTTGTGGATTTCCGGGTTGGGGACGGCGTCGATGGCCATCGGCATCGCTCGGGCAGCCGAGATCTCCGGGAACGGAATGATCGACAGGAACAGCTTCTGCCATTCGAGCCACCGCTGCTGCACCTGGCGGAACATGTTGCCGCGGATGGCACCGTCCATGGCGCCGTATACGCGGTTGTCCTTCTCTTCCTCCATCGGGAAGTAGGACCGCATGATCTGCTTGAGAGGATCCTTCTTCGGAGCCTTTTCGAAGGTGTAGTCGGTGCCGAACCGGGTTGCCGGAGTTGCGAATGTCGGATCCCATGACAGTTCGGTGATCTTCGCGTGGGCCTTTGTCAGGCTTTGCCTACTCAATGTGCGCCTCCTGGATCATGAGCCGGCCGGGTGCCGGCTGCGGGGACGTTGTGCGATTGATTGAACCCCGTGATCCAGCTCTCATCCGTCTCAGTGTGAGACGGAGGTCACTTTCAGGTGGGTGGTGGGTGCCTACACTCGCCCCGCGCCGCGGCAGACCCTCATACCCATCGATCAGCCGACACAGGAGACCAATGCGAGTGACCCCACAGCCCTCCAGCACGTCGAACCACCTTCGTCCGAGCAATTGGCTCCGGGTGTCCTGGTCGCGATCTCGGCAGGCGTTGGGCGACGACGACCGGCCCAACGCCGCGTACGTCGATCGCGTTTCCACCGATACGGTGCTCGAGCGGGCAGCCCGATCCGTGCTGCCCACGTTGACGGCCGACATCGAAAACGAGCCGGTATCGATGATTCTCACCGACGCCAACGGCATCGTGCTCTCCCGCACCGGCGGCGACGGCACCTTGTTCACCGCACTCGACCGAGTCGACCTCGCCCCGGGCTTTCGCTACGCGGAAACCCAGGTCGGCACCAATGGAATCGGCACCGCGCTCGAGGTCGGGCGCCCCCTCCTCGTGGACGGAGACCAGCATTTCAGCGGCCCGCTCCGGTCCTTCTCCTGCGCGGGAGCGCCGGTGACGCACCCCATCACCGGAGCGATCCTCGGTGTCGTGGACTTGACCACCGCCGCGCAGAATTCCAACACCCTGTTGCTGTCCTTCGCGAAACTCGCCGCCGCCCGCCTCCGCGAGCGCATACTCGACGACGCAACCGAACTGGACCGGGCGATCTTCAGTGCCTACCGGTCCGCATGCCGGCGTTCCAGCCGACCCGTCGTCGCCGTCGGTGACGAGGTCGTGATGATGAACTCGCTGACCCGGCAAGAATTCGACTCACCAGACCAGATGGCCATTCTCGAACGCACCCGAGACATCGGCGGCGAAACGACACCGGTCACGATCCTCACCGACCTGCCCAGCGGAACGGTCGCACGCCTGAGTTACGAGCCGACATTCACCGGTAGCCGGCTTGCCGGCGGAATCGTCCGGATCACGAAACAGGTTGCCTCGCAAATTTACTCCACCCCTGAGGTGAACGCGCCCACCCCGCCCGCGATCGCCGGTGCCAGCCCGCTCTGGCAGCACACGGTCCAGGCGGTCGTCGACGCCTGCCGGCGACAGGACTGGCTCGTCCTCGACGGAGAACCCGGCGTCGGCAAGGCAGCCCTGATCCGGGCGGCACACCAGCTCGTCCCGGACCGCCGGCTTGCCGCACTCGACGCCACCTCATTGGACGACGACCTCCTCACCCAGGCCTCCGACGTACTCGACAGCGGATCGGACCTGGCAATACTGCGCGCACACGCCCTGGACGAGACTCATCTCGCCGCGCTCGCGGACCTACTGCTGGACCTCCAGACACAGGAGCCACCTCGCAGACCCTGGGTGGTGCTCACCCGGTATCCCCAGGACTCGACCGACACCAGCCCACTGCTGCGCATGTTCCCCAAATCGGTCACGGTGCCACCCCTGCGGCACCACCTGGACGACATTCCCGATCTGGTGCGCAGCCTGCTCGGCACCCTGGGGGCCACCGGCCTCACCCTGGCTCCGGCCGCCTCGAATCAGCTCGCGCGTCTGGCCTGGCGCGGAAACGTCACCGAACTGAAGAAGGTCCTCGAGGACACCTACCGGCGGCAACGGTCCGGCATCGTCGAACTCGACACCCTCCCTCCCGCATGCCGTTCCACCACACGCCGAAAGTTGACCAGAATGCAGGCGCTCGAACGTGACGCGATCGTCGACGCCCTCGCGCTTCATGCCGGCGACAAGGCCGCCGCCGCCACCGCCATCGGCATGTCCCGAGCGACGATCTACCGCAAGATCCGCGAATTCGGCATCGTGCGCTGAGCGACCCTGACCGCGGGAATATCACATTGAGACGCCGCTGCACTCTGCCCTGAGGGATGCTCTTGCCGAACCACATTCACGCGCCCAGCCTCGGGTGTCAGACAGGAGAAATCGATGACCAACCCGAACGGACTCACCACAGTCGCCGGTGCACCGGTACCCGACAACCAGAACGCCATCACCGCCGGTGCACGCGGTCCGCTACTCCTGCAGGACGTCTGGCTTCTCGAGAAGCTCGCGCACTTCGACCGCGAAGTCATCCCCGAACGTCGCATGCACGCCAAAGGCTCGGCCGCCTTCGGCACCTTCCGCGTCACCCACGACATCACCGCACGCACCAACGCCGCCATATTTTCCGAAGTGGGCAAGCAGACCGAGATCTTCATGCGTTTCTCCACGGTCGCCGGCGAGCGCGGCGCCGCCGACGCCGAACGCGACATCCGCGGATTCGCCGTCCGTTTCTACACCGAGCAAGGGAACTGGGACGTCGTCGGTAACAACACGCCCGTCTTCTTCTTCCGTGACCCCCTCAAATTCCCCGACCTCAACCATGCGGTCAAGCGCGATCCGAAGACCAACCTCCGGTCTGCGGAGAACAACTGGGACTTCTGGACCAATCTCCCGGAGGCGCTGCACCAGATCACCATCGTGATGTCCGACCGCGGCATCCCCGACGGCTACCGGCACATGCACGGATTCGGGTCACACACCTACTCGTTCGTCAACGAGGCCGGGGAACGTTCCTGGGTGAAATTCCACTTCCGTACCCAGCAGGGCATCAAGAACCTCACCGACGAAGAAGCCGCCGTCGTCGTCGCCGGCGACCGCGAGTCGGCGCAGCGCGATCTCTTCAACGCGATCGAGGAGGGCAACCACCCGAGGTGGACCCTTTTCGTGCAGATCATGCCCGAAGCCGACGCCCAGACCTACCGCTACCATCCGTTCGACCTCACCAAGGTGTGGTCCAAGAAGGACTACCCCCTCATCGAGGTCGGCGAACTCGAACTCGATCGCAACCCGGAGAACTACCACGCCGACGTCGAGCAGGCGGCCTTCTCCCCGGCGAACATCGTCCCCGGCATCGGATTCTCGCCGGACCGCATGCTTCAAGGCCGGCTGTTCTCCTACGGCGACGCCGCCCGATACCGGCTCGGCGTCAACCACCACCAGATCCCGGTCAACAGCCCCAGAGGTGCCACCCACGTCAATTCCTTCCACCGTGACGGCAGCATGCGCGTCGACGGCAACCAGGGCAGCGTCCCGAGCATCGAACCGAACTCGCACGGCCGCTTCGCCGACCAGCGCAGTTACGCCGAACCGCCGCTCGAAGTCGGCGTGGTCGCCGACCGGTTCGACTACCGAGCAGACGACGACAACTACTTCGAACAGCCCGGCGACCTCTTCCGCAGCATGAATGCCGAACAGCAGACTGTGCTGTTCGAGAACACCGCCCGTGCCATCACCGGAGCGTCGGCTGCCGTGATCGAGCGCCATATCGCCAACTGCACCCAAGCAGACCCCGCCTATGGCGAAGGCGTGCGAAAGGCGTGTGAATCCCTCGGTGCCTTGTAAGTCGCGGCATCAGCGGGTCCCCTCGGTACCGTGAAGGTGGCGGCGACGCACAGAATCGCGATCGCGAAGCAGGCGATGGTGTACCAGAGATTTCCGATGGGATCGCCATTGCTCGTGACGCCGTCGACAGCGCCGAAATAGCTGGGCAACGCGGTCACCCACAGAACGCCCATCACGGCGAGGTACACCACGCTGTAGACACGGACGAAGTCGTTCGAGTAAATCGGAACGTCGGGCGTCCCCCGTCGAAGCCGCGACCACTGCCGGACCAGGATCGGGATCGCGACGAGCACGATGACGACCAGTTCGATCGCGTAAAGAATTCCCCGGACCGTGGTGCTCTCCATTCCGAGGACCGTCGCCGGGATCGGGAGGATGAACGTTCCCGCCGACGCCAGGAGACCGATCACGATCGTGCGCCACACCAGCTCGAGTCCGGTGAAGTCCCGACCCCGGTCGGCGTAGCGTCCCACGAAGAACTGAACGCACAGGGCCAGCGACATCGGCCACAGGGCCGCGAACACCACCACGCTCGGCAGCGGAACCGAGTCGAACATGGGCTGGTTGACCGGGTTGGTGGTCGACCATTCCCACCACCTCAGCTGCGGTCCGAGCTGGTCGAAGATCTCGTAGAACGCGTGGTGCACGAAGCCCACGCAGATCGCGCCGACGAGTACGCCGTACTTCCGGAAGACGCCGAGCATCCGGACGAGCTCGAAGGCCAGCGTGGCCATCAGCGGATAGATCGCGATGATGTACAGCGGCAGTCGGCCCCACAGGAAGTCCACGGTGAACACGTTGTGCGCGAACATCGTGTCCACGTGTTCTTCGATCCCGAAGGCCGCCGGAAAGTAGAGCGGCGGTTCGATGACGAACAGGTACGCCGTGGCGCCGAACCAGAGCACCAGGTTGGTCGGATCGCCGTTGCGGCGCCAGCGCAGGATCGCGAATACGAGCGCGAGCACCGACCCGACCACGATGGTGAGCTCGAGAACCGGCAGGGTCCAGTTCTCCAGCGCCGACGGGCTGCGGACCTCGACGAGTCCGCCGGCCTCGGCGCACGAGAAGCCGAGCGCTGTCGAGAGTTGCTCGAAGGTGGGTGAGCAGAGGTCGGCCATCAGTTGACCACCGCCGGCACGGGATCGGTCCGGCGTTCGCGCGACTCTGCGGTGTACCAGCGTGTGCAGTCGTAGCCTGCGTCGTATCGGGTGAACCACTCGTCGGCGAGCGCGGGCAGCTTCTCGTGGGTGGGGTCGTGCTTCGGCATCTGACTGCGGACGATGCCGGCGAGGGCGGTGAGCTGTTCACCGCGCGGGAGGTCGTCGAACGCACGCGGCATGACGCCTTTGCTCAGGTAGGGCGCGAACGACGTGAGCAGTTTCTGCTTCGTGCGGTGCGTGGCGAACATCGACATCGAATCGACCTTCCGCTCCTTGATCGGCACGTGCTGGTTGAAGCCGGCGCAGGCGATCCGCATCACCTTCATCACATGTGCGAAGATCGACGGCGCCATCCGTATCCGGTACAGCTCTTCCCCGACAAGGGAATTGAAGATGATCATCGCGGAACTTCGGTGTTCGACCTCCTCGACGAAGTGCCAGATGAACAGGGACGCAACCCGGTCGTCTCCCGGTCGGAAGAGGGTCGCGTCGTTGTCGAGCATCAGTTTGAACACCGGAGTGAAGGTCGCTTCCAGATCCGCCGTGTAGGCGAGTCGGTAGTTCAGAGTGGTCGCCTCGGTCAGGAGGTCGTACTCGCCGATCACCGCGTCCAGGGTGTTCTGAAGCCCCGTGTATCGCTTGATCAGGGCTTTGACGTGCTGGCGATGCGCGGTCGAGTGGTGACCCTCCTGACGCATGAACGCCTGGGCCTCTTCTGCGACCTCGGGATCGGTCATCCGTGGTTTGGCCTGCCTGATCGCCTTGACGATCATCTTCTCGAAGCCGACGGCCAGGAACGAGATCGCATTGGACATGCTCGACCAGGCCGGGTTGTCGGGGTTCCAGAGGAACGGGACGTCCTGCTCGTCGAACGCGAAATCCATCTTTCTGGGGTGCAGGTCGGTCATGTGGAATACCTCGTCTCGTGCGGCATGAGTGGGCTGCAGCTCTGGGTAGGTAACAACATACACATGTTGGTTACATTGTATGATTACGTTTCGGCGAATCCTCCGGAGAGCGTCTGCGAAACAGGACTTCGGGGTGGAGGGAAATGCGTTCGCGGTAACCTCTGAGTCCAGGTCGGGCGGTGAGCCGAGCCTTTGCACGACGTTCGGGCCCACCGGCGCGTTGTGAGAGGTGGGGAAGAGACAGTGGCTGGCAGGCGTGGGTGGGGTGGCAGTCCGCCCGGAAGTGACGAGGAGGCGTCCCGGAGAATCGTCACCGCCGCAGTCGAGCTCATCAGCCGGAAAGATACGGCGATCAGCATCGCCGACGTTGCGGAGTACCTCGGCGTCATCCGGCAGACGGTGTATCGGTACTTTGCCAGCACCGACGCCCTCCTGCGAGCCGCCGCCATCGCCGCCGTCGCCGGATTCCTCGACCGCCTCGCAGAACACCTCGTGGGTATCGAGGATCCGGCAGAGGCTGTGGTCGAGGCCGTGATCTACGCGCTCGACGAAGCGCCCCGCATTCCGCAGCTCGGCATCATGCTGTCCGGCTCTCATTCCCACGCCGAGGGAATCACGTCCAACGAAGCCCTGTCCTTCGGAATGACGATGATCAGACGCTTCGACGTCGACTGGGAGCGGCACGGCTACGACGAGCCGGCCCTGCGCGAGCTCGTAGAATATCAGCTGCGGACGATGCAGTCGTTCTTCATCTCGCCCGGAAACCCGCCGCGTAGCCAGGACGAACTGCGTGCGTATCTGCGACGGTGGGTGGGATCAACTGTCGCCGTCCCGCGCAGTCCCGCCTGGAGA
Organism: Rhodococcus sp. NPDC059968; assembly: GCF_042738615.1. Taxonomy (NCBI): domain Bacteria; kingdom Bacillati; phylum Actinomycetota; class Actinomycetes; order Mycobacteriales; family Nocardiaceae; genus Rhodococcus; species Rhodococcus sp. NPDC059968. The sequence continues at coordinate 57,923 of NZ_JBHWUE010000039.1, read as the reverse complement.
CGGGGCGACGCTTGACGGGCCGATCATGGTCGTATCTGCGTCGCGAGGTGGGGATGGTGTCGCCCGTGCAGGCTGGCCATCCGCTGCGAAGGACGGTGGTGCCCCGAAGGCTGTCCGCGGAGTCCTTCCCACTCGGGGAACGTGCCCGGACGGCGACTGGTGAGGTGCCGGGTGTTGCTGGTGAGGTCGATCAGGCACCGGGCGGCGCCCTGCACGGAGAGGTGGTGCCGTCGTGCAACGTCGAGCAGTTCGTCGAACGCCTGGGCATCGCTGTAGCCGCGGCTGGTGATCAGCACTGCCTTCGCGGTGGTCAAGAGTTCACGGTCGGAGGGCCCGCGGCGCCGGTCGAGGAAGCTTCGGGTGGGCCGCACGGGGTTCGGGTTCTCGGATTTCAACATCTGGCACCGTCCTTTGTCTAGGAGATTCCCCCAGGTCGCGATCTCGTAAACGTGCGTACCCGAGTGCTGGTTCATGTGGGCATACGCGTGGGGTTGGGAACCCGATCTCTGGGGAGGCCCGGCTAGGCCACGGTTATGACGACGTTGCCACTCTTGTGTCCGGTGTCGACATACCGATGCGCCTCGACGATGTGTTCCAGGGGATAGCTGCGGTCGATGACGATCCGCAATCTGTCCGCTTCGAGGAGCTTCTTGATGTACGCCAATGCGTCGCTCTTGCGGACGGACATACCGGTGACGACTTTCCTACCGCCTCGGATCGACGTCCAGAGTGATAGAACATTGTTGTTCAGCCCGGATGTGGGTACGTAGCATCCGTGCTCGGTGAGCGAGCCCTTGCATCGAGCGAACGAGTTCCTGCCGACCGCGTCGAAGACGACGTCGTATGCGTCGGTGTTCTCGGTGAAATCCTCTGTGGTGTAGTCGATGACCTTGTCGGCGCCCAGGGACTTCACCATCTGCATGTTGTGCGGACCGCACACGCCGGTGACCTCCGCACCAAAGGACTTGGCGAGTTGCACTGCATAGGTGCCGACGCTGCCGGAGGCGCCGTTGACGAGGACCTTCTGTCCGGTTCGCACCTTCGCCTTGTCCCGGAGGAAGAACAGTGCGGTTGTGGCACCGTCGACGGCGGCGGCGGCCTCTTCGTAGGTCTTGTTGACCGGCTTGAGTGCGAGCGAGGCGGTTTCCGGAAGGCACTTGTACTCGGCGTAGGCGCCGATATCGAAACCGGTGAACCCGAATACCTCATCGCCCGGCTGGAACCGGTGCACATCCTTCCCGACGGCCTCGATCTCTCCGGCAAGCTCCAGACCCAGGGTTCGCAGTTTCCTTCGTGGCCTTCGGAGCCCGAGGATCAACCGGCCCCAGAGCGGCTCGCCCCGGCGCATCTTGCATTCAGCTGTTGTCACCGTCGTCGCGTGGACCTTCACCAGGACTTCGCTGTCCTTGGGCGTCGGTTTCCGGACCTGCGCGAGCTCGAGTACTTCGGGTTCGCCGAACCGGGTGTGGATGATCGCCTTCATCGCGGCCTCCCTCTGCGGCGACCGGGGTAATCACGCCTCGAACACCTCACGGCCAAGCATAGTTCTCCGGCATCCTCGTCGTGGGGTTTGGCCGACGGGCAGGGTGTCGACACCACACCCCTAGGGTGTGTTCTCGCGCACGGCGATCCGCGGGACTGTAGTGGCGTCGGTATATCCGGCTGCCCCTGCCCAGAAGGACCGAGCGTCCCGCCGTCGACCCAGCGGCGCAAGCACCCAGGTTGGTGATTTGATGGAACACGCTGCGCGAGTGAACTACCGAGAGCATCGATCCGATCCGTTCCCGCTGTCTGCGGCACAGCACGGGCTGTGGTTTGCGCAGCAGCTCGCCCCGGACGTCCCGATCTGCATCGCGCAGTACGTCGACATTCGCGGGCCGCTGGACGTCGATCTGTTCCGCGAGGTAGCGCTCGTTGCCGGCCACGAATACGAGTCGGTGTTCCTGCGTCTGGTCGACGTCGACGGTGAGCCGCACCAGGTGGTCGATCCGCCTGCCGATGCGGCCATGGGAATCGTCGACTTCCGCAGTGCATCCGACCCGATGGCCACCGCGGAGGCGTGGATGCAGGAGAACTACACGGCCCGAGTCGATTTCGAGCACGACTATCTGTGCGAATCGTCGCTGTTGCGGGTCGGTGACGAGCGGCACCTCTGGTACAGCAGGATCCACCACGTCGCCCTCGACGGATACGCCGCGATGACGATGGTCAACCGTGTCGCCGCCCTGTATACCGCGGCGGTACAAGGCCTCGAGCTCGAACCGAACCGTGCAGCGGACCTGCACACCCTGCACCGCCTCGAAGGGGACTACCGGGCGTCCCACCGATTCGCGTCCGACCGTGACTACTGGGCCGAACGTCTGCACACACGCACGAACGGCACCTCCCTGACCGACATCGACGCTCCGCCGGCCGCCCACAGCCTGACCGTGCGCACGGCGCTGTCCGCCGGAACCGTCGCGCGGCTCGAGGACACCGACGGCCGGCCGGGCGCGACGGCAGCAGCAGCACTGATCGCCGCCTTCGCCTGCTATCTCTCGCGGCGGACGGGACGGCAGGACGTGCTCGTGGACATTCCGCTGTCCGCACGCACCACCGCTGTACTGCGCCGCTCCGGCGGCATGCTCGCGAACGTTGCGCCTCTGCGGGTGCAGGTCCGATCCGACGACACCGTCGGCGACCTCGTGACCCGGGTCCAGCACGAACTGATGGGAGCGATGCGGCACCAGCGCGGCAACGTCGAGGACATTCTGCGCGATCTGGGTGTGTCCGCCGAGGCCCGCAGGATCTCGGGACCGATGATCAACGTGATGCTCTTCGATCAGGATCTCACGTTCGGGTCGCTTACCGGAGACTTCCGGATCCTCACCACCGGTCCCGTCCCGGACCTGTCCGTCAACGTGTACCGGAGCGGGACTCCGACGTCGACGATTGTCGAGTTCGAGGCGAACCCGTACCGCTACCGCGACGACGACCGGCGGTCGCATCACGCCGGCGTCGTCGGATTGATCGACGAACTGCTCGCCGCAGACCCCGGCACCCCGCTCGCCGTGATCGGGGTGGCGGAGTTGGAGTGCTTGAGTCCGGTGGTGGGTGAGGTGTCGGTGTCGGAGGTGTCGTTGCCGGGGTTGTTGGCGGCGTCGGTGGCGGTGGATCCGGATGCGGTTGCGGTGGTGTGTGGGGATCGGCGTGTGTCGTATCGGGAGTTGGATGAGGTGTCGAATCGGTTGGCGCGGGTGTTGCTCGAGGTGGGGGTGGGCGCCGAGTCGGTGGTGGCTGTGGCGGTGGCGCGGTCGGTCGAGTCGGTGTTGTCGGTGTGGGCGGTGGCGAAGACGGGGGCGGCGTTTTTGCCGGTGGATCCGCAGTATCCGGCGGGGCGTATCGAGCACATGTTGGCGGATTCGGGTGTGGTGGTGGGGGTGACGCTCGCGCATGTCCGGGATCGGTTGCCGGGTTCGGTGCGGTGGGTGGTGCTCGATGACGCGGTGACGGTGTCGCGGCTTGGTGGTGTGTCGGCGGGGGTGGTGACGGATGTGGATCGGGGTGCGCCGGTGCGGGTGGGTCAGGCGGCGTATGTGATTTATACGTCGGGGTCGACGGGTGTGCCGAAGGGTGTGGTGGTGACGCATCGGGGGTTGGCGAATGTGGTGGCTGCGCAGCGTTCGGGTTTCGGGGTGTGTGCGGGGGCTCGGGTGTTGTATTGTGCGTCACCGAGTTTCGATGCGTCGGTGTTCGAGTTGGTGTGGGCGTTGGGGTTGGGTGCGCGGTTGGTGGTGGTTCCGCCGACGGTTTACGGTGGGGAGGAGTTGGCGCGGATTCTGGTGGGGGAGGGTGTGACGCATGCGGTGTTGACGCCGACGGCGTTGTCGTCGGTCGATCCGGCCGGGTTGGGGGCGTTGGGTGCGCTGGTGGTGGCGGGTGAGGCGTGCCCGCCGGAGTTGGTTGCTCGGTGGGCGCCGGGTCGGCGGATGTTCAATGCGTACGGTCCGACGGAGGCGACGATCATGTCGAATGTCAGTGGTGGTTTGGTGGTGGGGGAGCCGGTGACGGTGGGTGGTCCGGTTCGTGGTTTCGGTGAGCTGGTGTTGGATGGGCGGTTGCGGCCGGTGCCGTTCGGGGCGGCGGGGGAGTTGTATTTGTCGGGTCCGGCGCTTGCGCGGGGGTATCGGAATCGGTCCGGGTTGACGGCGGCACGGTTTGTTGCGGATCCGTTCGGTGGGCCGGGGCAGCGGATGTATCGGACGGGGGATGTGGTGCGGTGGCGGCGTTCGGCGGGTGGGCCGGTTCTCGAGTATGTGGGTCGCTCGGATTTTCAGGTCAAGATTCGTGGTTTCCGTGTCGAACTCGGCGAAATCGACGCAGCGCTGACACGGCATCCCCGCGTCGCGTTCGCGGTGACCCTCGGCCGCACCGCCCCGTCCGGGGACACCGTTCTGGTGTCCTACGTCCTGCCGTCCGGTGACGGCGAACCCGATGTCGCCGATATGACCGACCATGTGCGCGGCTTCGTGCCCGCCCACATGGTTCCCGCGACGATCGTGATCCTCGACGAACTGCCGCTCACCCCGGTGGGCAAGCTGGACCGGCAGGCTTTGCCCACCCCGGATTTCGCGATCGTACGCACCGTGTTCCGCGCGTCGAACAACGCGACCGAGCGTGTCGTGGCAGACGTCTTTGCAGAGGTGCTCGGACTCGACCGGGCCGGCCTCGACGACAACTTCTTCGACTTGGGCGGCAATTCGCTGAGCGCGACCCGCGCCGTTGCCCGCATCAATTCCGCTCTGGGCGTCGGCTTGGGTGTCCGGGAGCTGTTCGAGGCGCCGACGGTGGCGGAGCTCGCCGTCCGCGCCGCTACCGCGGATCGCCGCACCGCGGCGCGTCCCGCCCTCACCGGGGGCCCGCGCCCCGACCGGGTGCCGCTGTCCCTCGCGCAGCAGCGGATGTGGATCGTCAACCAGGTCGACACGACCTCGCCCGCCTACAACGTTCCGATCGCGCTGCGCCTGACCGGCGAACTCGACATCGAAGCGCTGCGCGCCGCGTTCGGCGACGTCGTCGAACGGCACGAGCCCCTCCGTACCGTCTATCCCGGGTCCGCAGACGGCCCGCACCAGGTGGTGCTGGCCGCGGATCGGGTGACCCTCGACCTGACCCCGGTCATCGTGGCCGACGAGGCGGCGCTGCGCACCGAGCTGGTGCCTCTGGCGTCGGCCGAATTCAACGTGAGCCGCGACGTCCCGATGCGCATCGCGGTGCTGCGGGTCGGTCCGGACGAGCACGTGGTGGTCCTGGTGCTGCACCATATCGCGGCGGACGGGTCGTCGATGGCGCCGCTTGCCCGCGACGTGATGGTCGCGTACACCGCGCGTACGCACGGACGTCCGCCCGGGTGGGCGCCGATGCCGGTGCAGTACGCGGACTTCGCGCTGTGGCAACGCCGCACCCTCGGCAGCGACACCGACCCGGACTCGCCGATCTCGGCGCAGCTGGACTACTGGCGCCGGACCCTCGACGGGATGCCCGAGCTGCTCGAGCTGCCGACCGACCGCCGGCGCCCACTGCAGCGGTCCGCACAGGGCGCCACCGTGCCGTTCGCGATCAGCGCGGACCTGCACAATAAGCTGTCCGACCTCGCCAGGGGCCACGATTCGACACTGTTCATGGTCGCGCACGCCGCGCTCGCCGTCCTGCTCGGCCGGCTGAGCGGCGAGACGGACCTCGCGGTGGGCACGCCCGTCGCCGGTCGCGGCGACGCGGCACTGGACGAGATGGTCGGAATGTTCGTCAACACCGTGGTGCTGCGGACCCGCGTCGCACCCGAGCGCTCATTCACCGACCTGGTAACCCACGTCCGAGATACCGACCTCGGGGCGTTCGGACACGCGGAGGTGCCATTCGACCGGGTGGTGCAGGCGGTCGACCCGGTGCGATCGACCGCGCACACACCGCTGTTCCAGGTGCTGCTCGAATTCCGGAACACCGAAGAGAGCCGCCTCGAACTGCCCGGGTTGACCGTCGAGGTCGTCGACGCCGGTGTCGAGGTCGCCAAATGCGATCTGTACCTGACCCTGAGTGAGAACCTCGACGGAACCGGCGCGCCCGCCGGAATGTCCGCGGCGTTCGGTTTCGCCACCGACATCCTGGACGCGAGCACCGTGCGCGGTTTCGCGGACCAGTTCGTCCGCATCCTCGACGCGGTCACGGCGTCACCCGACCGCCCGATCGGCGACATCGCCGTGATCGGGGTGGCGGAGTTGGAGTGCTTGAGTCCGGTGGTGGGTGAGGTGTCGGTGTCGGAGGTGTCGTTGCCGGGGTTGTTGGCGGCGTCGGTGGCGGTGGATCCGGATGCGGTTGCGGTGGTGTGTGGGGATCGGCGTGTGTCGTATCGGGAGTTGGATGAGGTGTCGAATCGGTTGGCGCGGGTGTTGCTCGAGGTGGGGGTGGGCGCCGAGTCGGTGGTGGCTGTGGCGGTGGCGCGGTCGGTCGAGTCGGTGTTGTCGGTGTGGGCGGTGGCGAAGACGGGGGCGGCGTTTTTGCCGGTGGATCCGCAGTATCCGGCGGGGCGTATCGAGCACATGTTGGTGGATTCGGGTGTGGTGGTGGGGGTGACGCTCGCGCATGTCCGGGATCGGTTGCCGGGTTCGGTGCGGTGGGTGGTGCTCGATGACGCGGTGACGGTGTCGCGGCTTGGTGGTGTGTCGGCGGGGGTGGTGACGGATGTGGATCGGGGTGCGCCGGTGCGGGTGGGTCAGGCTGCGTATGTGATTTATACGTCGGGGTCGACGGGTGTGCCGAAGGGTGTGGTGGTGACGCATCGGGGGTTGGCGAATGTGGTGGCTGCGCAGCGTTCGGGTTTCGGGGTGTGTGCGGGGGCTCGGGTGTTGCATTGTGCGTCACCGAGTTTCGATGCGTCGGTGTTCGAGTTGGTGTGGGCGTTGGGGATGGGTGCGCGGTTGGTGGTGGTTCCGGCGACGGTTTACGGTGGGGAGGAGTTGGCGCGGATTCTGGTGGGGGAGGGTGTGACGCATGCGGTGTTGACGCCGACGGCGTTGTCGTCGGTCGATCCGGCCGGGTTGGGGGCGTTGGGTGCGCTGGTGGTGGCGGGTGAGGCGTGCCCGCCGGAGTTGGTTGCTCGGTGGGCGCCGGGTCGGCGGATGTTCAATGCGTACGGTCCGACGGAGGCGACGATCATGTCGAATGCCAGTGGTGGTTTGGTGGTGGGGGAGCCGGTGACGGTGGGTGGTCCGGTTCGTGGTTTCGGTGAGCTGGTGTTGGATGGGCGGTTGCGGCCGGTGCCGTTCGGGGCGGCGGGGGAGTTGTATTTGTCGGGTCCGGCGCTTGCGCGGGGGTATCGGAATCGGTCCGGGTTGACGGCGGCACGGTTTGTTGCGGATCCGTTCGGTGGGCCGGGGCAGCGGATGTATCGGACGGGGGATGTGGTGCGGTGGCGGCGTTCGGCGGGTGGGCCGGTGCTCGAGTATGTGGGTCGCTCGGATTTTCAGGTCAAGATTCGTGGTTTCCGTGTCGAACTCGGCGAAATCGAATCGGCTCTCCTCGGATACCCCGGTATCGATCGCGCCGTCGTGAACACCAGCGGCGACCGGTTGGCCGGCTACGTCGTCCCCGCTGCGGGTTCGCTACTGGACACGTCCGCGGTCCTGGCGCACGCCCGTGCGCGGCTGGCCCCGCACATGGTCCCCGCGACCGTGACGGTGCTCGACGCCGTGCCGGTGACCGCGAACGGCAAACTCGACCGCGCCGCCCTGCCGGAGCCGGACTTCACCGCGGCGCGCGCCGCGTACCGGGCACCGCGCAACGCGACCGAGGAGGTTGTGGCCGCCGCGTTCGCCGAGGGGCTCGGACTGGACCGGGTCGGCCTCGACGACAACTACTTCACGCTCGGTGGCACGTCGCTCACCGCGACGAGCGTGATCGCCCAGATCGCCGAATCGTCCGCGCGCGCCGTGCCGGTGCAGTGGATCTTCACCCATCCGACGCCGGAAGCCCTGGCGCACATGATCGCCACGGCGCCGGATGACGCCCGGGCGGAGGATGCCGCCGACCGGTCGCTCGATGTGCTGCTGCCGCTGCGCACCACCGGAACCGGCAGCCCGGTGTTCTGCATCCATCCCGCGATCGGGTTGGCCTGGTGCTTCACCGGACTGGTGCAGTATCTCGGCGACCGTCCCGTGTACGGGCTGCAGTCCCCGGCGCTGACCGACCCGGACCTGCGTGTCGATTCCCTGGAGGATCTCGCCGCTCGGTACGTCCAACGGATCCGCTCGGTGCAACCGCACGGTTCGTATCACCTGGTCGGCTACTCGGTCGGCGGTCAAATCGCCCATGAGATGGCGGTGCAGCTCGCGAATGACGGCGACGAGGTGGCCACCCTCGCGATGCTCGACACACACCTGACCGGAGGATACGGTCACACGACGGAGAAGCCTACCGTCGCAGCGCTTCTGGCGGAGTTCGGCGCGGTGGTCCCGGGTGAGGAGGATGCGGCGGCGACCACGGATCGAGCGGTGGAAGTGCTGCGTCGCACCGGCGGACTGTTCGCAGCTGTGACCGTGGACGACCTCGATGCCGTCCACCGGGTGTTCACCCAGACGGTCGACCTCGCCCTCGCGCACCGTCCGTCGACACCGATCGGTCTAGACCTGCTGTACGTCGGCGCGGCGGATTCGGTGGATGCGCCGACCGGCGTCTCCGCGTGGAGGCCGCACATCAGTGGCGCGATCCTCGAACACGCCGTTCCCGTAACGCACCAGCAGATGACGAGCCCGGAAGCGCTCGCCGGCATCGGCCCCGTCCTCGCACACCACGTGAACCTCGCCGACCGCCGGCTCGCCCTGTCCTAGGCGCTCACGCCCAGGCGGCGCGTACTCGCATCCGGTGGCGAGCGCGCCCGCGCCCCGCCCCGGGCCGCGCGGACGGTCTCATCCGGCCTGAAACGCGTGATCCATCACGAACTCGGCATCGACGGCCGCGCGATTGCCGAACGCGCCGACGTCGGCAATCAGCGCATCACCGATCATGGCCGTCTGGTTGCGCACCCTGAACGGCGTGCACCGGTTCGAACTGCGTCGCGAGATGCTCCTGCCCGGGTCGCGCGTGGCGGACCGGTCGGTGGTCATGCAGATCAGGGGCGGGCCACAGGACCGGTAGTTCCCATGTCCCCACCGGGCGGGGCATGACCACCCGCTCTCGGGTGCCGACCATGGCCGGATCGGCACCCCATCGCTCGTCGCCCGAGATCACCGCCTCGGTGTGAGGCTTGACACATAGTAAGTCTGACATCTAACGTATTTTGTATCACTGTTAAACGTGACAAACGTGCGCTTTCCACCGATCCGGTCATGAGGCGATAGGAGCTCACGTTGGCTCATGTAGTAACTCAATCCTGCTGCAACGACGCGAGTTGCGTCTCGGTGTGCCCCGTCGATTGTATTCATCCGACTCCGAACGAGCCCGGCTACGGTCGCGCGGAGATGCTGTACATCGATCCGGTCGGCTGCATCGACTGCGGCGCATGTATCGATGCGTGTCCGGTCGACGCGATCGTTCCCGACTACGACCTGACTTCGGAAACGTTGCGCTACGAGGAGATCAACGCGGCCTATTACGCCAACCGGAATCAGCCCATCTATGCTGCCGAACCGCCTGTCGCTGCGGTGGTCCAGGTATCAGAACGCGCACTGCTGCGGGTGGCGATCGTCGGGTCCGGGCCGTCCGGCTGCTACGCGGCGGAGAGCCTGTTGTCGCGAAGCGGTCCTGCCGTGGAAGTCTCCTTCTTCGAGAAGCTTGCTACCCCGTTCGGGCTGATCCGATTCGGTGTCGCACCCGATCATCAGGGGACCAAGGCGGTTGCCTCGTTGTTTCAGAAGACGGCGTCGCGGAAGAACGTCGACTTCTACCTGAATGTCGAGGTAGGCGCACACCTGACTCACGACGAGTTGCTCGCACATCATGATGCGGTGATCTACGCGGTCGGCGCCCCTGCTGATTGCGCATTGGGGATTCCCGGCGAGGACCTGCCCGGAAGTCATTCGGCAACGGAATTCGTGGCGTGGTACAACGGTCATCCCGATCACGCGCACCGTCCCTTCGACTTGTCGGGCGAGCGTGCAGTCATCATCGGAAACGGCAATGTCGCGTTGGATGTGGCCCGAGTGCTCGTTGCGAGTGCGGCCGAGCTGTCGAAGACCGATATCGCCGGGCATGCATTGGAAGCGTTGTCGGTGAGCAGGATCGAGGAAGTGTTCGTGGTCGGGCGGAGAGGTCCGGCGCAAGCGGCGTATTCGACTCCGGAGTTGCTTGCGCTCGGCTACCTTTCCGGCGTGAATGTCGCGGCGGAACCTGGCGACGTGGCGCGGGAGGCGTCGACGCCGTCGTCACCCGGTGGGCACCCCGGCTCGATCGGCGCGATGAAATCGAGGATCGTCGCGGAGTTTGCGACTGCCTCGGCCGCGCCGGGAGGAAAACGTATTACGTTGCGCTATCTGCTTTCTCCGGTGGAGGTGCTGGGACGCGACCGGGTGGAGGGGATCCGCCTGATCCGCAACGAGCTGGTTCCGGATCAGGAGGGCCACTCGAGGGCGGTGGCGACGAGTGTGGTCGAGGACATCGACTGCGGCCTGGTCCTTCGGTCGGTGGGGTACCGGGGGATCCCGGTCGCAGGAATCCCTGTCTCGGGCGCACGATCCACGATGCCGAACGACGGAGGCCGTGTGCTGGATCCGAACTCGGGGAGTCCGATGCCCGGTGTGTATACCGTCGGTGGATCAAACGCGGTCCCTCCGGTGTCATCGGAACCAACAAGGCCTGTGCCGCCGAAACGGTCGACAAACTCGTCGACGACTTTCATGGCGGTCGATTGACGGCACCCTGGGGCGGTCGGCAGGAGCTCCGCAGACTGGTCGCGGATCGAAGGCCCGAGTGCATCGACTACGACGGATGGAAAGCGATCGACGCGTACGAGCGGCGGCTCGGCAGGGAGTAGTGCCGGCCGCGTGTGAAGTTGGTGGATACCGCCTCGATGATTGAAATCGCTTCGCGTACAGTTATTTCTGGCTGACATTACCTAGGTACGCCGATTCGCCGCGCGTCCGAGAAAGTGATTGACGTCTCATAGCCTAACGATATAAGGTTTATTTGGATCGGAGATGCGGCCCGCACCCGATCCACTCGAGCGGCGACAGCCCCGCCGTCGAGGATCGGAAAGTCGCGCCACCCAACTGCGTTGGACGCTGTCCCGCACCGCGAGTCTCCGGAATCTGACGAACCATCACAGAGGAGTTCACATGAAACTTCAGGACAGAGTCGCCGTCATTACCGGAGGTGGATCCGGGCTCGGACGCCAGGGCGCACAATTGTTCGCATCGGAAGGTGCGAAGGTGGCGGTAGTCGACATCGACGGCGACCGGGCCGAGCAGACGGCGAAATTGGTTGAGCAGCAAGGTGGAACGGCGATCGCCATCACCGCCGATGTGAGTGACGAGGCCGCAGTCCATCGCAGCGTCGAGACGACCGTCGAGCGGTTCGGCAAGCTCGACATCATGTGGGCCAACGCGGGTGTCGTCTCCCGTGGCGGTGTGCCGTCGGTGGCGGGCGGCGAGCACGTGGAGTTCCAGGACCTCACGGATGCCGACTGGCAGTACGTTCTCGGGGTCAACCTCAGTGGCGTCGTGTACTCCTGTAAGGCTGCGGTGCCGGCGATGCGGGCGAACGGTGGTGGCACCATCCTGGCAACGTCGTCTGCGGCTTCCTTCGCCGCCTATCACAGTATTGCGATGTACTCGGCGACGAAAGCCGGTGTCAACGGCCTGGTTCGCGGGCTCAGCCTGGATCTCGGACGTTATGGAATTCGCGTCAATGCTCTCGCTCCCACGCATGGGATGTCTCCGAACTTTTTGATGGGTCCGGGCGCCCCGGTGATCGGCCAGTCCTACGAGGAGACCGCGGGGCCGTGGGATCCGGGTGTCTCGCCGATTCCGCTCAAGCTCCAGCGTCCGCCGTCGCTCGTGGACAATGCGAAGGTCGCACTTTTCCTCGTGTCGGACGACTCCGCGTACATTTCGGGTCTGACGCTGCCTGCGACGGACGGCGGCACCCTGTCACGTGTGGCAATGATGTTCGAAGAGGACGCACCGAATCCGACGCTTTCCGTCGACTGAGTGGAGCGTCCGTCGATGACCATTCATGCGCAGAAGCGTGCGCTGTCGTTGAAGGTCGACCGATCCGCGTGTGCCGGACACGGCCTCTGCTACGGTTCGGCGCCCGAAATAGTCGACAGCGACGACCAGGGCTACCCCGTGGTCGTTGCCGAACCGGTTCCACAGGAACTACGAGACCAACTGGGTGCCCTCGTCGAGATGTGCCCCGAACGCGCGCTGAGCGTCGAACACCCGACTTCGGAAGGCTGAGAAGCAGTGACGACTACCCATCTACCCGACAAGCTCATCGTGGACTTCGACGTCTATGACCAGTCCTTGGCGATGCCTGAGGATGTGTTTCAGGAACGAGCTGCGGCGCTGAGGGCAATCGGCCCCGTCGTGTACTCGAAGGCACACGGCGGACACTGGATCGTGACGCGCTACGAGGAGATCCACCAGGTCTTGCGTGATCCGGAAACATTCTCCAGCTACCCGAACAACCTCGTGAACGCGGGTCAGGGGAAGTTCATCCCGATCGAACTCGACCCGCCGGAGCACGCGTACTACCGGCAGGCGCTGCAACCACTGTTCAGTCCCAAGCGGATGAAGGAACTCGAGCCCCGGATCCGTGACGTCATCAACGAGCTAATCGACGATTTCGCGGCACGCGGTGAAGCCGAGTTCATCTCGGAGTTCGCTCACGAGTTGCCGACGCGAGTGTTCCTCGCCCTCATGGGTTGGCCGCTCGAAGACGCCGAGATGTTCACCAAGACGACAGACATCGCACTGCAGGGTATTCCCGGGGGAACGGAGGAACAATCAGCCAAGGCGCGCGAGGATGCGGCCAACCAGATCTTCGGATACTTCGGTGCCATCGTGGCCGGGGTACGTTCGGGTGAGACCACCTCGGACACTCTGACCGCACAGATCATCAACACCCCGATCGAGATGGAAGACGGGGTACGGCTCCTCACCGACGAAGAGCTTTACCGCATGTTCTTCCTTCTGCTCATCGCGGGTCTGCACACTGTCCAGGGTTCACTTGCCTGGGGAATCATCCACCTGGCGAACAATCCGGGTCAGAGGCAGGAGATCGTGGACGATCCCGACACCGTCCCGGCGGCGGTCGAAGAGATCCTGAGGATCGAGGCCGCCGTCATCGCGGGCCGGCGAGCGACCCGCGACGTCGAGATCGGCGGAGTCACGATCGCGGAGGGAGACCAGCTCATCGTGCTGCTCTGCTCGGCGAACCGCGACGGCGCCGAGTTCGAGGATCCGGACGAGCTGAGGATCGACCGATCGCCCAATCGTCATCTGTCCTTCGGTGCCGGGCCGCATCGGTGCATCGGGTCTCACCTGGCACGAATCGAGCTGAAGCTGGCCATGGAGGAGATTCACCAGCGCCTGCCCGACTACCGCCTCGTTCCGGAGGACCCGCCGATCCTGCATGCGAGCCAGGTACGCGGTTGCATCCGACTCCCGATCACCTTCACACCCTCGTCCTGAGGCCGAGATTCGAGGCAGTCGTCCGTTGTCCCGTGGGACTTCGGACAACTGTCTCGTTCTTTTGGTGTAATGGGCTGGGCCCGCCGGCACCGGAGATGCAACATCTTACGTGTACTGTCATTTGTATCGTGACTGGTCGGGGTGGCTGGTCGGAAGTGACCGTGTCTGGAGCGAGGATGGCAAGAAGGAAGACCGCCGGCGTGCTGAGTCAGGACGCCGATGTCGCACGGTCTCAGATACTTGTGGCTGCCCAGACGATGATTCTTCGTTTCGGAATCTCGAAGACCACGATGGAGGACATTGCCAAGGAGGCTGGCGTTTCACGCCCGACCGTCTACCGGTACTTCCAAGATCGCGAAACGCTCACGACCGAGCTGATCAGGTGGCGATCGCGCCAGACGCTCGAACGCGGCCGGAAGTTCCTGATGGGGTGTGCAACGTTCGAGGACAGGCTGATCGAAGGCCTCATCTACCTGGTCTACGACGGAATCAACGATCCGATCGTGCGCATACTCGTCAGTCCTGAACACGTCGGCGGGGATTCGTGGCTCGAGACCATCCCCCTCGCAACGAGTCTGACCACCGAACTCTGGGGGCCGATCTTCGACGACGCCAAGTCCAGCGGCGAGATGAGAGCGGATATCGACACTGACGAGGCGTGCTCCTGGATCACCCTCGTGCAGCTGATGCTCGCACCGCGACTGGACAATTCGGACCCGAGCGATCCCTCGCACCGGCAGATGATGAGGCGGTTCGTCCTACCTGCCTTCCTGCCGTAGTTCCCGCCGCCGGCGGCGTCGTCCATCGCGGACTCAGGCGCCGGCAGGCAACAGCGAGGGGATGAGGAAGGCGCGTAGCTTCTCGCGGAACCGTTCCAGTGAGCCGGTGCCGCCGTTGAGCTGGCTGATGCACATGATCTCGAGTTCCGAGATCCACTCGCACAGCAGTGTCAGATCGGCGTCGGCGCGGATGTCGCCTGCCTCCTGGGCTTCGCGCAGAATCGGCTCCCACAGTTCACTCGTGAGTTCGACGGCCTTGCCCGACGTGGTGAGCAGTGAGTTCGCCAGCGTCATCTCCGACGGGGAAACCAGCAGGTGCACCATGGGGTCCCGGAGGCCGCTCTCGACGTTGTTGCAGATGCCCTCGACGAGGCGCTCCTCGATGGTGGGCCACTTCGCGATGAAGGCGCGGGCCGGCTTCATGTTCTTTCGCGCGCGCCGGGCGACCGATTCGATGATCAGACTCTCGCGGTCCGAGAAGTATCGGTAGACGGTCGCGCGGGACATGTCCGCTGCGCGTGCGACGTCTTCCATGGTCGTCTTCGTGATTCCGAAGCGTTCGAAGCACGACTCCGCTGCAGCGAGGATCGTCGAGCGGACGTCGGTCGCGGGGTCGTTTCCAGTCCTTGCAGCCACGAGCAAACAGTACCGTCCCGAATTTGCATGAGACGCTAGACAATGAATGTCTCATGTGCCACTCTCGGTGTATGGAGCGCGAAGACAAGATCACACTCACCGAGCGACTGATCGCACATGTCGACAACAACAGCACCGACTACGCGGACGACCTGCTTCGAGTGCCGTTCTCGGTGTTCAACGACCCCGAACTCGCCGAACGTGAGCGCAAGGTGGTCCGACGGCTGCCGCACATCGTTGCCCACGTCGACGAGCTGAAGAAGGCGGGCGACTTCGTCACGACCGAGCTGATCGGCACGCCACTGCTGGTGGTGAAACAGACGGACGGCAGTGTCAAAGCCTTCTCCAACGTCTGCCGGCACCGGGGCGCGAAGGTGGAGTTCGAGGATTCGGGCTGTAAACGCGTCTTCAGTTGCCCCTATCACAACTGGGCGTACGGTCGCGGTGGTGATCTGCGGGGAATGCCCCACGCGGAGGGCTTCGACGGAATGGATCGCTCGCAGTACGGGCTCGTCGAATTTCCCTGCGAGGTACGGCACGGTCTCGTCTGGGTGGTTCCGACGGTTGGAGCCGATCTCGACATCGCCGCGATTCTCGGCGCGAAGCACGACGCGGAGGTGACGTCGACCGGAATGACGGAGTCGTTCCAGGTGCGCAAGGAGACCTGGAAGCTCGACATGAACTGGAAGATCGCCGTCGATGGCGTGCAGGACTCGTACCACCTGTGCCAGTTGCACACCAAGACCGTGTGCAACTATCTCGAGGGAAACATCACGGCGTACGACCTGGTGGACCGATCGTGGCGAATCGTCGTGGCCCGCAAGTCGATCACCGAGGTTCGCGGTGCCGATCCGGACTCGTTCGACGTCCGCGACTACTCCCTCGCGAACTACACGATCTATCCGGGCACCATGCTCGTGACGGAGCCCAATCACTTCGAGATCTGGACGATCGTTCCCGACACCGAAGACCCCAACGTGTCGTACTGCACCATCCGTCTGCTCTCCCCGAAGGAGCCCGAGACGCCGCGGGAGAAGCGGATTCTCGACAAGAACTGGGAACTCCTCATGGAGACCTTGCATGCCGAGGACTGGTTCGTCACGAAGACGATCACCGCCAACGCGGCGCACGGGCAGGTCGAGGAGCTGATCTACGGACGAAACGAGCTCCCCGGTCAGGTCTTCCACAAGATGATCACCCGGGATGCCGAGGAGGTCGCTCGACAGGAGGCCGCGGTCGGCGGTGCGAGGTGACGTCGGGCGACCTGCGTCGATCGTCCCCGGCTCCCGGGGTGTTGCAGCTCGACCTCGCGCGGCCGGACGTGCACAACGCGATCTCGCTCGGGCTGCAACGTGAGCTCGATGCCGCGCTCGCGGAAGCGGCGGGCGACCCGGACGTTCGGGTGGTGGTACTGGCGGGAGAGGGCGCGACTGCGTTCTCCGCCGGATACGACCTGAAGGAACTCCGCGCGATGACCCCGGATGCCGGAGTCCTGAGCATGCTCGAACGGGAAGAGCTGCTGTGGCGGTACTTGACGTTCCCCAAACCGACGGTCGCCGCGGTCCAGGGGATGGCCTACGGCGCGGGAACCCTGCTGGCAGTGTGTTCGGATCTGCGGGTGGGAGGCCCCGGCACCCGTCTCACCGTCACCGCGGCGAAGTACGGCGGGGCCAACCTGACGTGGGTCCTCGACCAGCTGATCGGCGCCGGGCCGGCCCGCGATCTACTGCTGACCTCGCGGGCGGTGACCGGCGAGGAGGCCTTCCGGATGGGGCTCGTCTCCCGGTACGCGGCCGACGGCGACGTTCTCGGCGCTGCGCTCGAAGCGGCCGAACAGATCGCGGCTCAGCCTCCCGAATCGATGCGCGAGATCAAGGCGCTGCTGCTCGAGGGAGCGGGGAACGGTCTGCGGAGCCGGTACGACCGGGAGAACGTCGTGTCGCGCACGACCCTTCGACCACGCCCGGTCGAGGACATGTTCAGCTCGTACTTCGAAAGTCGCGCAGAGTGATTCGTGGTTCTTCCTCCACAGAAAGTGAGGTCCGGATGGACGCCGCCACCGTCTCGACTGCCGACGACATCTGGAGTCCCAGCTGGGACGACCCGTTCGAACCGACTACCGGCGGTGACGACGAGTTCGCGGAACTGACCGACGCCCTGCGCGCGGTGCAGGAGGCCGTCACTCGCAGCCGCCCCACCCCGGACGCGGCGAGCCGGGCAGCGCGAACGCTCCGTGACCTCGCGGCCCGGCTGGCAGAGTTCGAGGTCGGTGAGGACGAGCAGATCTCCGGCCGGCGCTGGGACCTCGCGGGGTGGGCGCAAACCCTCACGCCGTCCCTCCATCTCGACGAGGTGACCGACACCCGGGCGCGCGGGCACGTCGTCGTCGGCAGATTCCATTCCGGGCGATACGCGATGAACGGTGGCGTGACGCCGCTGATCTTCGACGAGATCCTCGCGCGCCTCGCCAACAGCAGCGGCAGACCGTGGGCCCGCACGGCGTACCTGCACGTCAACTATCGAGCGCCGGCGCCACTCGACGTCGAATTGCGGGTGGAGGCGGAGTTCGCCGGCCAGGACGGCCGCAAGCGGTTCATGCGCGGTGCCATGTATCACGGAGACGTTCTCGTGGCCGACGTCGAGGGACTTTGGATCGAACTGAAACCTGAACAGACACAGAATGTCTCGCTGGCCGTGGGTCGGGGAGTGGAGGAGGATTCATGAGTGGGTACTCGCTGTTGGACGGAGTGCGGGTCCTCGAGGTCGCTCAGCTGGCCCCGGCCTCGCTGGGTGGGCACCTCGCGGACCTCGGCGCCGAGGTGATCAAGGTGGAGTCGGGGCCGCTCGGCGACCCGGTGCGCATCGGGGGCAGCCGGGCGATCGGCGACCCGGACGGACCGGCGTTCATGCACCTTCGGTGGAACCGCGGCAAGAAGTCCGTCGCGCTCGACCTGCGCAGCCCCGAGGGCAAGCAGGCCTTCCTCGACCTCGCCCGCTCGTGTGACGCCGTCGTCGAAGGCATGCGCGGCGGCTACCTGGACTGGCTCGGAGTCGGCTACGAGCAACTGCGACAGGTGAATCCGAAGATCGTGCTGTGCACGGTGTCGGGCATGGGCACCGACGGCCCGTACCGGGTTCTGGGTACCGGCGGTCCCGTATTCGACGCCTATGCCGGGCTCCGCGAGGTGAACACTCCCGCAGAGCCGCCGACCCAGGGCATGGCCGGCTCCACCACGCCGCCGATCGCGATGTACGCCCTCGGCGCGTACGGGGCGATGGGGCTGCTCGCTGCCCTGCACAAGGCCGGAGCCACCGGTGTCGGG
The DNA here is from genome assembly GCF_042738615.1 of Rhodococcus sp. NPDC059968. Lineage (NCBI taxonomy): Bacteria > Bacillati > Actinomycetota > Actinomycetes > Mycobacteriales > Nocardiaceae > Rhodococcus > Rhodococcus sp. NPDC059968. The sequence continues at coordinate 39,524 of NZ_JBHWUE010000039.1, read as the reverse complement.
TGCCACGTCGAGGTGGCGGGCATCGACGTCGCGGCCGCGTGGATGCCGGACCTGGTGGATGCGGAGCTGAACAAGGATCGCTCGATGCCGCGTCCGTCCTGGCTCCCGGACGGCCGTCTGCCCGACTGGCCACGGCTCGAGGCCTACCGCACCAGCGACGGCGAGGCGATCCTGTTCGGGTCGCACGTGGAGAAGTTCTGGCACAACTTCCTGGTCGCGGTCGGGCGCCGGGACCTGGTCGGCGTCGACCTCACCAGCACCGACGAGGGCGCCGCCGCCCGTGCGGACCTGGTGTGGCGCGCGCTGACGGAGATCTTCGCGCAGCGCACCCGCGCCGAATGGGTGCAACTGTTCCTCGAACACGGCATCGCGGGAGGTCCGGTCAACAGCGTGGCCGACATGCTCGCGGACCCGCACTTCCGGGCGCGGGAAAACACCTACCGGGTCGACTACCCGGGGGTCGGCGAGCTCGAGTTCGTGGTCAGCCCGGTGCGTGTCGCCGGGGAGAAGTTCGCGCCCGCGCTGCCACCGATCGTGGGTGCGGACACCGCGGAGGTGCTGCGCTCGGTGGCTCGGTACGACGACAAGCGGATCTCGGCGGCGACCGACCCGAGAAGTGCTCGGCGCGAGGTGCCTCCCGCCGGCTGACCGGGCGCATCCCGCAGGAAAACGACACCCACACGAAATATGTTGTGTGGGTGTTGTTTTCGTGCGAACGGCCGGTTCTACCGGGTGCCCGAAATTTCCGAATCGAGCATTGCGTCATTCGCCTACAGCTGTTAGGTTTACGGCACACGAAGTGAGGGTGGTCACACCCGGCTGACGAGCATGAGGAGCACAGATGAATCTCGCGGACCTGACCCGGTTCTGGGGTAAGACGCGTTCGCAGCAGCAGGCCATCGTGTTCGGGGACACATCGCAGACCTGGGCCGAGGTCGACGCGATCACCGACGCGCTCGCCCGCGGACTGGCGGCCCGTGGAGTCCGCAAGGGCGACCGCGTGGCGGTGATGATGCTCAATCGTCCCGAACTCGCGCATGTCATCCTGGCGACCCTCAAGCTCGGCGCGATCAGCGTCCCGCTCAACTTCCGGCTCACCGCCAAGGAGTTGGCGCCGATGGTGGTCGACTCCGCGCCGCGCGTGGTGATCGTCGAGGACGGCTTCGCGCCGCTGCTCGAGGTCGCCGCCGAGCAGACGGAGTTCGAGACCTACGCGATCGGGGGCAGTGCCCATCCGCCGTACGAGCGGCTGATCGACCCCGGAACCGCGCCCGTCGTCGCCATCGCCGCCGACGACCCCGGCTTCATCTGCTACACCTCGGGGACCACCGGCGTGCAGAAGGGCGCCCTGATCACCCATCGCAACGCGATGACCCCAGGCATCTCGCAGTCGATCACGTTCGGATTCTCGCATCGGGACCGGGTGCTGTGCTCTGCCCCGCTGGTGTACACCGGCTCGGTCCTGTCGATCTTCATGCAGCTCGTCGTCGTGCCCGGCGCCACGATGGTCCTGCTGCGCGAGTACGACCCGGAGATCGCTCTCGACACGTTCGAACGCGAGCAGATCACGGCCACCACGACCGTCCCGGTGATCTGGGAACGGATGACGATGCTGCCGGACTTCGGCGCCCGTCAGCTCGCGAAGTTCACCTTCGCCGGCACCGGCGGCGCGCCGGTCAGCCTGGACCTGCTCGACTACTACCGCTCGCACGGCATCCCGCTCACCCAGTGCTACGGCCTGACCGAGGCATCCGGCATGGTTTCGACCCTCGCCTACGAGGACGCCGTGTCGCGGCCCGGTTTCGCGGGGCTTCCGCTGGTCGGCACCCACATCCGGATCGGTGAACCGGGAGTCGATACCCCGGCCGGCGAGGTCGGCGAGATCCTGGTCCGCGGCGAGCACGTGCTGCGGGAGTACTGGAACAAGCCCGAGGCCACCCAGGCGACCCTCGGCGACGGGTGGCTGCGCACCGGCGACCTCGGCATGCAGGACGAGGGCGGATTCCTCAAGATCGTCGACCGCAGCAAGGACATGCTGATCTCCGGCGGACTCAACGTCTACCCCGCCGAAATCGAGAAGGCGCTGCACGGCATCGACGGTCTGGTCGATCTCGCCGTCATCGGGGTCAAGGACGACCGGTGGGGCGAGGTGCCGATGGTGGTGTTCCACAGCGAGCGTCCCGCCGCCGAGATCGTCGCCGACATCGCCGAGGTCGCCGGCGAGAACCTGGCAAAGTTCAAGCGCCCCAAGCATGCCGTCGCCCTCGGCGAGCCGCTGCCGCGCACGTTCTCCGGCAAGCTCGCCAAACCGTCACTGCGCCAGCGCTTTCCCGAGGTACCCGCCGGCGCGCTCGCGGTCGACGGCACCGTCACGCCGGTCTGAAGCATGACTTCGAGGCACGCCTTCGGCCTGCCCATCCAGCTCGAGGCTTCATCCCCCGCGGTTCCCCCACCCGAGAGGAATACACGTCGTGGCCCCCACTCGTGAAGTCGACATCTCCCAACTCATCGACACCGCACCGGTGTCGGCCCTCCAGAAGCGTGCCATCGCGCTGTGCCTGGCGCTCGCGATCCTCGACGGCATGGACGCCCAGCTGATCGGATTCGCGATTCCCGCGCTGTCCGAGGACTGGGGCCTGTCCAAGGCGTCGTTCGGACTGTTGCTGGCACTCAGCAGCGGCGCGATGGTCGTGGGCAGCCTGCTGTTCGGTCCGGTCGCCGACCGGTGGGGCCGGCGCCGGGTGATCCTGCTGTGCACCGTGCTGTTCGCGGTGTTCACGCTCGCGTCCGCGTTCGCGCCGTCGATAGGTGTGCTGATCGTGCTGCGCATCCTCGCCGGAATCGGGCTCGGTGGCGTCACCCCGAACCTGATCGCACTGACCAGCGAGTACAGCCCCGCCCGCAGCCGCTCCACCATGGTCACCATCGTCGTTGCGGGCATGTCCCTCGGGGGCTTCCTCGGCGGACTCGCTGCCGCTCAACTGATCCCGACGTACGGGTGGCAGTCGATCTTCGTGGCCGGCGGCGTCCTTCCGCTGATCGTCGCGGCCCTGGCGTGGGCCGGGCTGCCGGAGTCGGGCAAGTTCCTCGCTGCCCGCGGTGATCACGCAGGCGCCGCGAAGATCCTCTCGGCGATCGCCCCACACGCTGGAATCAGCGCGTCGGTGACATTCACGGTGGATGCCACGGTGGCCACGAAATCGCCCATCCGGGAACTCTTCGCCGGCGGTCGGGCGCTGGACACGATCCTGCTGTGGGTGGTGTTCGTCATCAACTTCCTGGTGATCTACTTCCTGTTCGGGTGGATGCCGTCGCTGTTCAGTCAGGCCGGGCAGAGCGCGTCCCACGCGATCCTCGCCGCCGCGCTGTTCAATCTCGGCGGTATGGCGGGCGCGCTGTCCGTCGGGTGGATCACCGACCGGGTCGGCGCCGCGTGGGCCCGGTCCCGGGGCTCGGACGCCGCCTACGCGGTGGTGATGGCGGGCTACACCGTCGGGGCACTGTTCATCGGCGCCGTCGCGATGTTCCTGGCGAACTCCACGCTGCTGCTGATCACGATTTGCGTCGTCGGATTCGGAATGTCGGGCAGCTCGGCAGGCATCATCGCGATCGCCGCCTCGATCTATCCGGTGGCGGCACGCTCGACGGGGATCGGCTGGGCCATGGGAGTCGGGCGGATCGGATCGATCGCCGGGCCGACACTCGGCGCCGCCCTGATCGCGGCCGGAATGGACGCCCGCACCATCTTCCTGCTGATGATCGTGCCGACCGCCCTGGCCGTCCTCACTCTCGGAGGGCTGTTCGTGCGGGAACGTCTGCGCGGACGCACCGTGGCCGGGGTCGCGGAGTCGGCGGCCGTGCCGGCCGAGGCGCACTGAACCGATGCCACCCGTAACGTCCCGGCGTACCTCGTTCTGCAGGCTGTGTGCCTCCTCGTGCGGGGTCCTGCTCGACGTCGAGGACGGGCGGATCGCACGGGTTCTCGGCGACGCGCACCATCCGATCTCCGGTGGGTACACCTGCCCCAAGGGGCGTCGCGGCGGCGATCTGGTCCACGGGCCGGACCGGTTGACCACCTCGATGCGGCGTACCGCCGCCGGCACCCACGCGCCGGTGCCGGTGGCGCGGGCCGTCACCGACATCGCGGACCGGCTGCGCATCATCGTGGACCGCCACGGACCGGATTCGGTCGCGCTGTTCATGGGAACGCAGCAGAACTTCGCCGCACTCACCCCACCGATGGCCAGGGCCTGGTTCCGGGGCACCGGGTCGCACAAGCTGTTCTCCACGATGACCATCGACCAGTCCGCGAAGTGGGTTGTCGCCGAACGAATGGGAACCTACCGGGGCGGCCGGCAGCGGTTCGAGGACGCCGACGTGTGGTTGCTGGCCGGCACCAACCCGGTCGTCTCCGGCAACGGTGGCGACGGGGACGGTGCGGTGGTGCAGAACCCGTCCGTCACCCTGCGGGCCGCACGGGAGCGGGGACTGCGGCTGATCGTCGTCGACCCGCGGCGTACCGAGACCGCGGCCTTGGCGGACGTGCACTTGGCGCCCCGACCGGGGACGGACGCAGTACTGTTCGCCGGTCTCCTCCACGTCGTCCTCACCGAACATCTCCATGACGCCGACTTCTGTCGCCGGTACACCGCCGACCTGGCCTGTCTCGTCGACGCGGTGGCTGACGTGACTCCCACCGTCGTGCAGCGGATCTGCGGCATCCTTGCCGACCGGGTCCGCGTCGCGGCACGGATGTTCGCGGGCGGGAACCGGGGGATGGCAACCAGCGGGACGGGGCTGTGCATGGGCCCGCACTCGAACCTCGCGGAGCACCTCGTCGCCGCCCTCAACGTGGTGTGCGGCCGGTACCTGCGCGAGGGGGAGCGGGCCGACGACCGCGCCGTCCTCACCCGCCACGTGCCCGCCCGCGCGGAGGTCACCCCGCCCACCCGGGCCTACGAGCACGGATTCCGCAGCCGCATCGACGGGGTGCGGGCGATGCGCGGTGAGCTGCCGTCCGGCATCCTCGCCGACGAGATCCTCGAACCCGGCCCCGACCGCGTGCGGGCGCTGATCGTCTCCGGCGGCAACCCGGCCGCGGCTCTCCCCGACCGCGGGAAGGCGTTGCGCGCGTTGCGATCACTGGACCTGCTCGTGTGCGTCGACCCGCGCATGTCGGACACCGCACGGCTCGCGCACTACGTGATCGCGCCGACCACGATGTACGAACGCCCCGATCACACCGCGATCATGGAACCGTTCTTCCCGCGTCCGTTCGCGCAGTTCACCCCCGCTGTCGTGCCGGCGCCGCCCGGCGTCGTCGACGACTGGCGGTTCTTCCTCGACCTCGCCGCCGCCTCGGGGCAGCCGGTGAAGTTCGCCGGCCGCATTCTCGATCCCGACGCGCCGCCGACGTCCGAGCAGATGCTGGCGATGACGGCCGAGCGGGGACGGGTCCCGTTCGCCGACGTGGTCGGCGCCCCGCACGGACACCTTGCGGGCCCCAGTGGCGCAGTCGTGGGTCCGGTGACCGAGGACGGTGCCGGGCACCGGCTGATGTTGATGCCCGCCGACGTGCGCGCCGAGCTGCGCGCGGCGCTGGCGGACACGGCTGTCGTCGAACACTTTCCGCTCCTCCTGACGGTGCGCCGGATACGCGAGGCCGTGAACTCCACCGGTACCAGGGTGCCGGGGCTCGTTCCGGGTGGTGCCAATCCGGCGTGTCTGCACCCGGACGACCTCGCCGCTCTGGGGATCGACGACGGACAGCAGGTGACCGTGCGCTCGGCGGCCGGACGCTTGCGCGCGACCGCGCGGGCGGACCGCACCCTCGCCCGCGGCACCGTGTCGATGACACACTGCTTCGGCAGCGTCGACCCGCGGGACGACGTCGGGGTGAACGTGAACGTGCTGACCGGAACCGGTGACGGAGTGCAGGCGATCAACGCGATGCCGACCATGACCGCCGTTCCCGTCGCGGTCGGGCCGGCCGCACCCGAGGAGGACGTGTGAAGACCGACACCGAACCGAAAGCCGGACACCGCATCTGCCCACTGTGCGAATCGACCTGCGGTCTGCTCGTCGAACTCGAAGGCCGCGACATCGTGCGGGTCGCGCCGAACCCCGACGACGTGATGAGCGCCGGGCACAGTTGCGCGAAGGGGCTCGGCCTCGGGCGCATCGAGGGCGACCCGGACCGGATCCGGACACCGCTTCTGCGCACCGCGGGCGGTGGATTCCGCGAGGCGACCTGGGACGAGGCGTTCGCCGAGATCGAGAGCAGGCTACCGGAATTCGTCACCGGTGATCCGGGTAGCTGCGCGATCTACCACGGCAACCCGGCCGCCCACCACCTGGACGCCACCTTCTACCTGGGCGAGCTGATCGGCGCCGTCGGCACCAGGAACATCTATTCGCCGGCCAGCGTCGACACGTGGCCGAAGAACCTGGCGCACATGCTGCTGTACGGCACCGGGCTGGGGATGAGCCTGCCCGACCTCGACCGCACCGACTACCTTCTGATCCTCGGCTCGAATCCGATGGTCTCCAACGGCAGCACCGTCACCGCCCCCGGCATGCACCACCGGTTGCAGGCGCTGCGCGAGCGGGGCGGCACCCTCGTCGTGGTGGACCCGGTGCGTACCCGCACCGCCGAGGTCGCGGACCTGCACGTGCCGATCCGCCCCGGCACCGATGCTCTGTTCCTGCTCGGTGTACTCGCGGTGATCGCCTCCGAGGGACGCGCCCGACCGGAACTGGTCCCGGCGATGGTGGACGGTCTGGACGACGCGCTGGCGATGGCGGCGGAGTTCGACCCCGAAGCAGTCGCCGCCGCGTGCGGGGTGGACACCGAGCTGATCCGGACGGTCGCCCGCGGGTTCGCCGCGGCGCCTGCGGCGGTGGCGCATTCGCGGATCGGCACCTGCATGCAGGAGTTCGGCACCCTTGCGAACTGGCTCGTCGAGGTACTTACGATCGTGAGCGGCAACCTGGACCGCCCCGGCGGTGCGATGTTCGCGCTGCCGCCGGCCGGCGGGCAGAACACCTGGCCGGTGACCAGACCGCCGGCGTTGACATTCGACCGGTGGCGGTCCCGGGTACGCGGCCTGCCGGAGGCGATGGGGGAGTTGCCCGCGGTGTGTTTCGCCGAGGAGATCCTCACGCCGGGACCGGGCCGCACCCGGGCGCTCATCACCCTCGCCGGGAACCCCGCCCGGTCCCTGCCCAACAGCGGCGCGATCGAGGACGCACTCGGTGCGCTCGAGTTCATGGTCTCGGTGGACTGCTATCTCAACGAGACCACCCGGCAAGCCGACGTCATCCTGCCCCCGCCCCCGGTGACCACCCGGGGACACCACGACGTGACGCTGGCGCACTTCCAGATTCGGAACGTCGCCCGCTACACCCCGCCGCTGCTCGACCTCGCCGACGGCGAACTGGCGGAATGGCAGATCCTGCTGCGGCTGGCCGGGATCGCGAAGGGAACCCCGGACCGTCCGGTCGAGGAGATGGACGACGAGGTGGCCGCCGTCGCGGCCCGGCGCGCCGCGAGACTCGTCGGCTGCGAGCCGGAACGCGCGTTGCGCAGTACCGTCGGCCGCCACGGACCTCAGCGTCTGCTGGACCTGCGGCTGCGCAGCGGACCGTACGGTGACCGCTTCGGCCGCGATCCGGACGGGCTGACCCTCGCGCTGCTGGAGGACAATCCGGACGGCATCGACTACGGGCCGTTGCTGCCGCGCCTCCCGGAGGTGCTGCGCACGCCGGACGGCCGGATCGACCTGATGCCGGAGATGATCGCCGCGGATCTGCCGCGGCTGCGCGCGAGCATCGCGAGGCCGGCCCCGGATCTGCTGCTGATCAACCGGCGCCAGCGTCGGGGCATGAACTCGTGGTTGCACAACGCGCTGCCGCAGACGGACGGCGGCCAGTGCGCGCTGCTGATCGGCCCGCACGACGCGGCAGAGCGCGGCCTGGTCGGCGGCGACCGGGTGGCGGTGACCTCCCGCGTCACCACCGTGACCGCGGAACTGCGGATCGACGACGCGTTGCGTCCCGGAGTGGTGAGCATGCCCCACGGGTGGGGCCACGACGGGCCGGGACTGCGGACGTCCCGGTCGGCCTCGGTCCCGGGCAGCAACTACAACGCGCTGGTGGACGACACCACCGACCTCGAGGCGCTGACGGCGTCCCCGATCTTCAACGGCGTCCCGGTCACGGTGACGCGCACGAGCGAGGAGCATCCCTGATGGCGTACGTGGTCACCCAGAACTGCTGCAACGACGCGACCTGCGTCGCGGTCTGCCCGGTCGACTGTATCCACCCGACCCCCGCCGAGCGGGAGTACAAGCGCACCGAGATGTTGTACATCGATCCGGCCGCCTGCATCGACTGCGGAGCCTGCTCCGATGTTTGCCCCGTAGACGCGATCGTCCCCGGCGACGCGGCCGCGCCGGACATCGACCGGTACCGCGACATCAATGCCGAGTACTTCCAACGGAATCCGCGCACCGCGGCGCCGGGGGCGCACGTGCAGCCGCTTCCTCTCGCACTCGCGACCGCCGGCGTCGCCGACCCCCCGGCGCTGCGGGTGGCGATCGTCGGATCCGGACCGTCGGCGTTCTACGCCGCCGAGGAATTGCTGGCCCGCCGCGACATCGCGGCCGAGGTCACCATGTTCGAGAGACTGCCCGTCGCGGGCGGACTGGTGCGGTTCGGCGTCGCGCCGGACCACTGGCACACCAAGACGGTGGACCGGGTGTTCGACCGCACCGCGCGGCGGGACGGTTTCACGTTCCACCTGGGCGTCGAGGTCGGGCGGGACGTGACGATCGACGAGGTGCTGGCCCACCACCACGCGGTGATCCACGCGTCCGGAGCGGCCGGGGACCGCCGCCTCGGCATCCCCGGCGAGGACCTGCCGGGCAGCCACGCCGCCCGGGAGTTCGTGGCCTGGTACAACGGTCACCCCGACCACGCGGACCGCACGTTCGACCTGACCGCGTCGCGCGCCGTCGTGGTCGGCAACGGCAACGTCGCGCTCGACGTCGCCCGCATTCTCGTCTCCGACGTGGAGACGCTGCGCCGCACCGACATCGCCGATCACGCGCTCGACGCACTCGCCGGCAGCCGGATCGAGGAAGTGGTGGTGCTCGGCCGACGTGGACCCGAGCACGCGGCCTGCACCACCCCCGAACTGCTCGCGCTCGGCTCGCTGCCCGGCCTCGACGTCCTCGTCGACGGCCCGGTGACGGCAGGCCCGGACGCACCGGCCAAGTTGAAGATCCTGGACGAGTACTCCCGGCGGGAGGCGACTCCGGGGAACAAGCGCATCGTGCTGCGCTTCGGCACCGCCCCTCGGGAAGTGATGGGCGACGGCCGAACCGCGGCCCTGACGGTGACCGACACAGGCACCGTGGACCGGATCGAGTGCGGGCTGGTACTCCGGGCAGTCGGCTACCGCGGGCTGCCCATCGCCGGCCTCCCGTTCGACGAGACCGCCGGAACCGTGGCCAACGCCGCGGGCCGCGTCGTCGAACCCGGCACCGGGCACCCCGTCGCCGGCCAGTACGTGGCGGGCTGGATCAAGCGGGGTGCGACCGGCGTGATCGGCACCAACCGCTACTGCGCCGCTGAGACCGTCGAGGCCCTGCTCGACGATCACCACGCGGGTCTGCTCGCCGCGCGGACCGCGGCCGCGGCGGACCTGACGGCGCTGGTGCGGGCTCGGCGACCTGACGCCCTCGGTGGCGCGGACTGGCGCGCGATCGACCGCTTCGAGCGTGAGCGGGGGCGGGAGGCGGGCCGGCCGCGCATCAAGATCGTGGATGCCGGCGAGGCGGCCGTCGTCGCTGGTGCGGCCAGCAGATGAGCCCGGCCGAGTCGACGCACGTGCACACGTTCTGCCGGATCTGCGAGCCAGGGTGCGGACTGCTCGCGGAGGTACGCGGCGACGAGGTCGTCCGGTTGCAGCCCGACAAGACCCATCCGGTGCATCGGGGGTTCTCGTGCCACAAGGGCGTGCACTACCTCCAGGTCCATCACGATCCGGACCGGCTGGACCGGCCGCTGAAGAGGACGAACCCGCGGAGCGAGGAGCGCGGTGTCTTCGAGCACGTCGAGTGGGACGTCGCGGCGCGTGAGATCGCCGCACGACTCCAGGAAGTGCGCCGCGAGCACGGCCGCAACGCCCTCGCCGTCTATCAGGGCAATCCGTCCGCGTTCAACGGCGCCTACTACGCGAACGCCGCGACGATCGCCCGCGGCTTCGACACCCGAATGCGGTTCAGTGCCGGAACGCAGGACACGTCCGCCAAATACGCTGCCAGCGAGGCGATCTACGGCGCGTCGATGGCACATCCGATCCCCGACCTGCTGCACACCGACTACTTCCTGTGCCTCGGCAGCAATCCGCAGGTCTCGCACATGACGCTGATCCACATCTCGGATCCGATGGCCAAGATCCGGGCGGTCAACAAGCGCGGCGGGACCGTGCTGTTCGTCAACCCGCGCCGCATCGAGTCGTCGTCGCCGGAGACCGGTGACGTGCTGTTGATCAAGCCGGACAGCGACTTCTACTTCCTCGCCGGGATCCTGCACGAGATCGTCTTCCGGATCGGGTACGACCGGGCCGAGGTGGAACGTCACGCGCGACGCGTCGACGAGCTGCTCGACTTCGTCCGGCGGTATCCCGTCGACCGGGTTGCCGCGGTCACCGGAATCGAGGCCGACGCGATCCGCCGGGTCGCGGCAGACTTCTGTGCGGCGCCGAGTGCGAGCATCTACATGGCCACCGGTGTGAACCAGGGCCGTCAGGGCGCACTGGCCTACTGGATGCTGACCATGGTGAGCCTGTTCTCCGGCAACCTCGGCAGGCGCGGCGGCAACATCTACTCCCGCGGCGTCGCCGACGTGGTGCAGAACTCGAAACGCAAGCGGGAGGACCCGTTCTTCGAGAGCCCGTTCGGGGAGATGCGGACCGTGAGCGGTGATCTGCCCGCAGCCTTGTTGCCGGAGTTCATCGAGAACCCCGACGACCCGATTCGCGCGCTGATCGTGGTGTCGGGCAACCCGCTGCTGTCGGTCGGTGGCGACGAGCGGTTGCGCCGCGCGCTCGGGCAACTCGATCTGATCGTCACGGTCGACCTGTACCGCACGGTTACCGGAGAGGTCGCGGACTACATTCTGCCGGCCACGGATTGGCTGGAGCGGGAGGACGTCAACTTCCTGAACACCATGGGCGTCGCGATGGAACCCTACGTGCAGTACACGCCCGCGGTGGTGCCTGCGAAGGGGGAGCGTCGCGACGATTGGTGGATCCTGTCCCGCATTCAGCAGGAGATGGGTGTCCCGACACTGCTCGACGAGCCGGAACCGAATCCGTTCGCAGCGGTGGACGCCGTGATGCGGGAATCGGGTCTGAGCATCGACGTGCTCGCGACGATGCCGTGCCAGACGGCGGTGCTGCCGGAGGCCGTGCCCTCCGACGTTTTCGACATCGCGGTTCAGCACGAGGACGGCCTGATCGACTGCTGCCCGAGGATCTTTCGGCGTTCGTACCGGACCGTCGAGCGCATCTTCGAAGAGTTGGCCGCGGAGCCCGCCGACCAACTCAAGCTGATCACCCGGCGCACCCATTACATGGTCAACAGCTGGCTGCACAACCTTCCGGTGTTTAAACAGGGTGTCCACCACAGCAATCCGCTGTGGATGAACCCGGACGACGCGCGGCACAGGAGACTCGTCGAGGGCGATGACGTCACCGTGCGCAACCGGCACGGGGAGGTCGACGCGGTGCTGGTGTGCGACGACACCCTTCGTCCGGGGGTCGTGGCTATGACACACGGCTGGGGTCAGGGCACGGCCCGAGGGCTGGACGTCGCGAGGCGCAATCCGGGTGTGAACGTCAACCGGCTCGCTCCCACGGGACGTGACGGCTACGACCCGCTGAGCAACCAGTCGCAGCTCACCGGGATCAATGTCGACGTGGTCCGGCGCTGAACCTAGCGTGAATCTTGTCATCTGAACCAAATGTCTTTAGATTTACCGTTGTGACGCAGAGCATGCTGTGTGGACCTATGGCCGCACCGTCCTGCGCGGCGGCCGGACCGACACCGGCCGCGCCGATACCTCCGGGAGGCATTCCATGAGCGGAACCGTGATCGACGCACTCACCTATTGGGTGCGAACCGTCCCCGACCAGCCGGCGATCGACTTCGCCGGCGACGTGGTGACCTACCGCGAACTCGACACCTGGGCCGACGGCGTCGCCCACGACCTCGCCGCCCGCGGCGTCACGGCCGGGGACCGGGTCAGCTTCCTCGGAACCAACTCGCTCGAGTGGTGCGTGGCCGCGCTGGGCGCGATGAAGGTGGGCGCGATCTCGGCGCCGTTCAACCAGCGGATGCTCGCCGGTGAGTTGACCGCCCTGATCGAGGACTGCGAGCCGTCCGTCGTGTACTGCGACGGGATCCTGCGCCCGCGTCTCGACGAGGTGCACGCGGCGCGCGGCACCTTCGCCGTCGTGGAGTTCGAGCGGGACGTGCGGCCACTCCGCGGCGGCACGCACCTGCCGTTCCGCACGCCGGTGACGGAGCAGTCCGCGCCCACCGCGATCGTGTTCACCAGCGGCACCACGGGCAAGCCGAAGGGTGTCGTGTTCACGCACGCGACGATCGCCGGCGAGATGCACGAGTGGGCGCTGATGGAGCCGATCGAGCAGAACCGCTTCCGTCCGCTGCTCGTGCTGCCGCTGTTCACCGCGGCCGGGATCATCTGGGGCATCTCCCGGACCGTGCTGCACGGCGGCACCCTTCTGCTGCAGCCCGGGTTCGACCCCGAGGCCGCGCTGCGGGTGATGATCGACAGTCGTGCCACCACCCTGACCGGACCGCCGATCCTGTTCGAGCAGATCGCCCGCGTGCCCGGATTCGCGGACGCGGACCTGAGCCACCTGACCACGGCCCACGTCGGGGGTGCCCGGGTGCCGTCGGCACTGGTCGGTACGTGGCTCGCCCGGGGCGTCCAGCTGCGGCAGATCTACGGGCAGACGGAGATCGGCGGGTCGGCCACCGCGATGCCCCGCGACGAGGCCGCCGAGCACCCCGACAAGTGCGGGTTCGGCGGCATCTTCACCAAGATCCGCGTCGTCGACGCCGACGGAAAGGACTGCGCCCCTGAAGAAGTAGGCCAGATCCTGCTGCGAGGCCCGGGCATGATGCCGGGGTACTGGCGCAACGAGGACGCTACCCGATCCACGCTGATCGACGGCTGGCTGCACACCGGCGACCTCGGGAAGCTCGACGAGAACGGCTACCTCACGTTCGTGGACCGACTCAAGGACATGATCATCTCCGGTGGCCTCAACATCTCGCCCGCGGAGATCGAGCAGGTGATCAACCGGCTGCCCGGTGTCGAGGAGGTCGCGGTGATCAGCGTGCCAGACGAGAGGTTCGGCGAGACCCCGGCCGCGATCGTGAAGAAGGCCGAGGGAATCACCGAGGCGGACATCGTCGAGTACTGCAACAAGAACCTCGCCGACTACAAGGTGCCACGGTACGTGGTGTTCGTCGACGGCGGATTGCCCCGGATGGCGAGCGGCAAGATCTCCAAACGGGATCTGCGGGAGACGTATTCCGATGTTCCGCAGACCTACCCGAAGGTGCGGTGACGGCGATGGCGCAGCAACAGCGGGTGGCGGTGGTGACCGGTGGAGGCCGCGGGATCGGGGTCGCGATCTCCCGTCGGCTGGCGGCCGACGGGTTCGCGGTCGCCGTCAACTACTCGTCCAGCGCGGCGGACGCGCAGGATGTGGTGGACAAGATCGTCGCCGGCGGCGGCCGGGCGGCGGCGATTCGCGCGGACGTGTCCGACGCGGCGCAGGCCGAGGAGTTGATCGCCGAGACCACGGCCGAACTCGGCGCGCCGACGGTGCTGGTGAACAACGCGGGCATGAACATCGCGGGCGCGGCCCGCAAGCAGTCGCCGAGCGACTGGGACCGGGTGATCGGCGTCAACCTCAGCGGCGCCTTCTACTGCACCCACGCCGCGCTGCCCGCGATGTACCACAGCGGCTGGGGCCGCGTCATTTTCGTCAGCAGCCCGTCCGGCGGGCGACGACCGTCCCCGGGCATGAGCGCCTACTCTGCCGCGAAGGCGGGACTGGTCGGCATGACCCGGTCGATGGCGCTCGAGGTGGCGCGCCGCGGCATCACGGTCAACACGGTCATGCCGGGATTCGTCGAGACCGACATCATCAGCTCCGGCGGCGAGAACGCGGTGGAAACCCTCGCCGCCCACTGGCCGCGCATCCCGGCCGAGTCGATTGCGTCGACTGTGTCCTTCCTCGTCAGCGAGGACGGCAGGCACGTGTCCGGGGAGGAGGTCGGCGTATGGCTCGGCGGTCCGGTCGGCATCTGAAGGCAGCTCCGCTGCCCGTGCGCACTTTTGGTAGCCAGGACTACCGGAAGTGCGCACGGGTGCGTCAGCGCCTGTAGTTGGCGGGCCACGCCTTCCCGAGGGTCAGCCCCCCGTCGACGACGAGGTTCTGCCCGGTCACGAATGTTGCGTCGTCGGAGACCAGATAGGCGATGGCGCCGGCGATGTCGTGACCCTCGCCGGCGCGGGGGATCGGCTGGAACGACGCCAGCCCCTGCCGTACCTTGTCGACGCTGGCGTCCAGAGCGCCGCCCTCCAGCCCGGCGCCGTGGCCGACGATGCGGGTGGCGACCCCACCCGGGGTGACGGCGTTGACCCGGACGTGGAATTCCGCGAGTTCGCGTGCGGCGCTGCGGGTCATCTGCAGCACGGCGGCTTTCGCGGCGCCGTACGGGTGCGGGCCGAAGCCGGTGCGCACGCCCGCCACCGACGACACGTTGACGACGGTGCCGAACCCCTGCTCACGCATCACCCGGGCGGCGTGTTTGGTGCCGAGGAAGGCGCTGCGCGCCAGAACGGCGAACGAGGAGTCCCACTCGTCGACGGTGGTGTCGGCGACGTACGTCCAGGCGCCGACCCGCCCGGCGTTGTTGACCATCGCGTCGAGGCGTCCGAAGCGCTCGGTCGCGGTGCGGACCGCCGCCGCGACATCCTCCTCGCGGGTGACGTCGGTGTGCAGATAGACGCCGTGTTCGCCGAGGGTGGCCGCGACCGCCTCGCCGCGTTCGTCGTCGATGTCCGTGACCACCACCCGAGCACCCCGCTCCGCGAGAAGTGTGCAGGTCGCAGCCCCGATTCCGCTCGCACCACCGGTCACCACCGCCACTTTGCCGTGCAGTTCCGTCATTGTGTCGTGTCCTTCCTCGACGTCCGTCCGAACAGTGGATCTTGAGGTATTAACCTAAAGGTATTAGCTTGATATGTCGACGGTGCCAATGCGAAGTGGAGGCCGTCGGAACCAGACGAGGGGAAGGCCCCGGATGTCCGAACTGATACTGACCGAACGGCCGCGGCCGGGCGTTCTGCTGATCCGCCTGAACCGCGCGGACGCCCTGAACGCAATGAACGTCGAACTCGTCGAGGCGCTGCACGCGGTACTCGCCGACGTCCGCCACGACTCCGAGACCCGCGCGATAGTGCTGACCGGGAACGGGCGGGCGTTCTGCGCGGGAATCGACCTGCGCGGCTACGGCACCCCGCCCGGCGCGGCCGACGGCGAGGGCAGGGCGCAGGCGGGCATGCGCGTCCAGCAGCACATCGCATCGCTCGTCGAGGCGTTCCGCGGTGCCAGGCCGCCGGTGATCGCCGCGATCAACGGCGCCGCCGCGGGAGGTGGGATGGCGTTGGCGCTGATGGCGGACGTCCGGCTCATGGCCGACACCGCCGCACTGCATGCGTCGTTCATCAACCGCGGACAGTCCAGCTGCGACATCGGCGTCAGCTGGTTGCTGCCCCGGATGATCGGATTCTCCAGGGCGGCAGAGATTCTCCTCACCGGACGCCCCGTCGACGCCGCCGAGTGCGAGCGCGTCGGCATCGTGTCGTCGGTCGAACCGGCGGAGCGACTGCTGGACGCGGCGCTCGACACCGCCGAGAACATCGCGCGCAACAGCCCGTTCGGCGTGTGGATGACCAAGGAGGTGATGTGGTCCAACCTCGAGGTTCCGAGCCTGCGCGCCGCGATCGACCTGGAGAACCGGACCCAGATCCTCGCCGCCATGACCAAGGACCACCGCGAAGCCGTGCACTCGTTTCTCGAGAAGCGCCCGCCGGTCTATCAGAACCATTGAAGGGCGACAGCTGTGACGAGTCGAGACAAGAATGGGGGGCGACGGTGAAAGTCGGTATCGCCGTGGGATATTGGGAATCCGGACCGCCGCGCAACGTCGAACGTATGCTCGGCGAGGCCGAGGCGCTCGGCGTGGACAGCTTCTGGACGGCGGAGACCTACGGATCGGACGCGCTGACGCCGCTGGCCTGGTGGGGATCGCGCACCTCCACCATCAAGCTCGGAACCGCGGTCTGTCAGATCTCGGCGCGGACGCCGACCGCCCTGGCCATGGCCGCGCAGACGGTCGACCACCTCAGCGGGGGCAGGGTGATCGTCGGTATCGGCGCGTCCGGCCCGCAGGTGGTCGAAGGCTGGTATGGGCAACCCTATCCCCGCCCGCTCGAGCGGACCCGCGAGTACGTCGAGATCATGCGCGCGGTGTGGGCTCGGGAGAAGCCCGTGACCTACGAGGGGCGGCACTATCAGCTCCCCCTCGCCGGTGGCAGCGGCCTGGGCAAGCCGCTGAAGTCGATCGTTCACCCGCTGCGCGAAGACATCCCGGTCTACCTCGGGGCCGAGGGGCCGAAGAACGTGGCGCTGGCGGCGGAGATCGCGGACGGCTGGACCCCGTTGTGGTTCTCACCCAAGAGCGACGAGTTCTACCGCGCCGCGCTGGCCGAGGGGTTCGGCCGGGACGGGGCACGCCGGACGCAGTCGGACTTCGAGATCGCGAACGTGTGCTGGCTGATCGAGAACGACGACGTGGAGAAGGCCGCGGCCAAGATCAAACCCGTCGTCGCACTGTACGCGGGCGGAATGGGCGCGAAAGGCGCCAACTTCCACAACGACGTCTTCACCCGGATGGGCTGGGCCGACGCGTGTGCCGAGATCCAGGAGTTGTACCTGCGCGGACGGCCCGATCTCGCGGCACAGGCTGTTCCGACCGAGATGGTCGAGGACGTCGCGCTGATCGGACCCGCCGACAAGATTTGTGAGGACATCGTGAACCGCTGGAAGCCCACCTGCTTGACCACGCTGATCCTTGGCGGCTGGCCCAGGCCGGAGAATCGGGAACGCATCCTCGAGGCGGTGATGTCGTGACACTCGATCCGCGAACCCCGATCCTCGTCGGCGGCGGACAGATCAACGAGCGGACCGGGGGAGTGGAGCCCGTCGATCTCATCGTCGCGGCGGCCCGCGCCGCCGCCGCCGAAGCGGGATCGTCCCGCCTGCTCGAACTCGTCGATTCGGTCCGGTTGATCGGCATGCTGTCGTGGCGTTATCGCGACCCCGGCGCACTGGTCGGCGAACGCATTGGCGCCGCCGTCCGGCACACCGGCTACACCGGCAGCGGCGGCAGCGGCCCGCAGGTCCTCGTCAACGGGGCAGCCGAGGACATCGCGGCGGGCCGCGCCGACGTGGTCCTCGTCGGCGGCGCCGAGTCGTGGCGGACCCGGATGAAGCTGCGCTCGCAGGGCGTTCGCCCGGAGTGGACCGTGCAGGACGACTCGGTTCCGTCCGCGGAGATCCTCGTTCCCGAGGTTCCGATGGTCTTCGACGGTCAGGCCAGGATCGGCCTCGACCGGCCGGCGTATGTGTACCCCCTGTTCGAACAGGCCCTCCGGATCTCGTCGGGACGCTCGGTGGACGATCACCGTGCGGCGATCGGCGCACTCTGGTCGGGTTTCAGCAAGGTGGCGTCGACGAACCCGTATGCCTGGACCGCCCGTGAATACACGGCCGACGAGATCGTCACGCCGTCCGAGGACAATCGGTGGATCAGCCGGCCGTACACCAAGCTGATGAACTCCAACAACATGGTGGAGCAGGGTGCGGCGCTGCTGCTCTGCTCGGTCGAGGTCGCCACCCGCCTTGGAATTTCGCGCGACCGGTGGGTCTTCCCGCACGCCGGAACCGAGGCGCACGACGCGTACGACATCTCCGAGCGGGATGCGCTCGACCGGTCACCCGCCATCCGGATCGCCGGGGCCCGGGCGCTGGAACTGTCGGGGATCGGTCGGGACGACGTCGCGCACGTGGACGTGTACTCGTGCTTCCCGTCGGCCGTCCAGGTGGCCGCGGCCGAGTTGGGCTTACCGCTCGACGATCCCGGTCGAGCGCTGACGCTGACGGGAGGCCTCACCTTCGCCGGTGGCCCGTGGAACAACTACAGCACCCACGCGATCGCCACGCTGGCCACCCGACTGCGCGCGTCGCCCGGGACGTACGGGCTGATCACGGCGAACGGTGGTTACCTCACCAAGCACGCGTTCGGTGTCTATCGGACCGAGCCGCCGAGCGACGGGTTCCGGCGTCAGGACGTTCAGTCCGAAGTCGATGCGCAACCGACCACCGCAGCGCTCACGAGCTACGACGGGACCGGCTCGATCGAGTCCTGGACCGTGGTGCACGGGCGGGAGGGGGCCCCGGAGCGAGGCTTCGTGGCGGTGCGGACCGGGACCGGTGAACGCACACTGGCCACTACGACGGAAGCGGACGCTCTCGACCGGCTGATCAGCGTCGACGTCGCGCGGGACGAGGTGGCCGTCGCCGCCGACGGGACATTCCGGTTCGCGGACGATTGACTCCGGTGTACCTAACGACATAAGGTATTGGCAATGAGAGCATCCGCCGTGAGGCGTGAGGGCCTCACGGAGAAAAGGAGTTTCGAATGTCTGTCGAAGACTTCCGCGAGCTGTATGAACGGCATGTCGGATACGTGGTGTCCGGAGACATGAAGGCCGCCCTGGCCGACATGGTGCAGGCGAATCTGCCTGCTGTGTTCGACGGCGTCACCGTTCCCCGCGGCGACGTCGACGGATTCGAGATCAAGGACGTCCGGGCCGACGGTGACCGCCGCATCGGCGAGACGGTGTACACGACCCCGAACGGCGTCATCGGCCTGAGATCGATCTGGGAGCGTCACGACGGCCGGTGGCTGGCCGCGGCCCTCGAGAACTTCCCCGCGGACGAAGGGCAGCCCGCATGACGGACGAACCGTGGGGACCGTCCGCCGACGGCCTCGACCAACCGTACTGGGACGGGCTCACCCGAGGTGAGCTGCGACTCCAGCGTTGTGGCACCTGCAAGACCTGGATCTGGGGACCGCAATGGGTCTGCGGGTCCTGCCACACCCTCGACCCGAACTGGGAAGCCGTGACGCCCGTCGGCACCGTGTACAGCTGGTCCCGCAGCTGGTACCCGTTCATCACCGAACTGGCCGACCGGGTCCCGTACGTGACGGTCCTCGTGGAGCTTCCCGAGGCCGGGCACCGCCGGGTGCTCGGAATACTGACCGGCGCCGACACCGACGCCATCCGCATCGGCGACCCGGTCGTCGGGCACATCGAGCACGACGAAGGCGCGACCTGGCCGCTGCTGCGCTGGCGTCGATCCACAGAAGGAGCGCAGGCATGAGTGCACTCACCATGCGCGGGGCGGCCGCCGTAGTCGGCGTGTCCGAACTGCATTACCGCCGCGGCGAGGCCCCGGCGGGCGAACTGAGGATGGCCCTCGAGGCGATCCTCGCCGCGTGCTCCGACGCGGGCATCTCGCCGCGCGAGCTCGACGGATTCGTGTCCTACGCGGGCGGCGGCCACGACGGTGCGGTCATCGGCGGCGCGCTGAGGGTCGACGACGTCCGGTGGTCGAACATGATGTGGGGCGGTGGCGGCGGAACGGTCGCCGCCGCGATCAACAATGCCGCTGTCGCGATCGCCGCAGGGCAGGCCGACTGCGTCGTCGTCTATCGCGCCATGGCGCAGGCGGACACCGGACGTCTCGGATACGCGAAGTACCACTACGGTCCGCACTTCCTCGCGCACGGCGTCGGCTCGCCCGCCCAGGTATGTGCGTTGCGGACACAACGACTGCTCGAGCACGACGGAGTGCCACGGGAGACGATGCGTGCCCTGGTACTCGCGGCGTACCGGCACGCCCAGAACAATCCGACCGCACAGGGCTACGGCAAGCCGCTCGACGAGGCGACGTACGAGTCGTCCCGCCTGATCACCGAACCGTTCCACCTGTACGACTGCTCGCGGGAGAGCGACGGAGCCGTCGCGGTGGTGCTGGTCTCCGCCGACAGGGCGAAGTCGCTGCGACCGGATCCCGCCTATGTCCTCGCGGGCGCCCAGGGGGCCCCCGGCGGTTACTCCTCGATCATCGACAACGACGACCAGTACGCCACAGCGGGATTCGCGGGCACCGCGGGCCGGCCCGGCGTCGCGGACCGGCTGTGGGCCGCCGCCGGTCTCGGACCCGACGACGTGGACGTCGTCCAGGTGTACGAGAACTTCAGCGGGCCCGCCGTCGCGGCCCTCATCGACCACGGCCTGGCGCCGTCCGGTCCCGCCGCCGGCGAGGTCCTCACCGTCGACAATCTCACCGCGGGCGTGGGCAAGCTCCCCGTGAACACGAGCGGTGGCAACATCGCCGACTCGTTCGTCAACGGAATGGGCCTCGCGGTCGAGGCGGTGCGGCAGATCCGGGGAACCTCGACCAATCCCGTGGCACACGCCAAGACGTCACTGTTCATCGGAGGTCCGATGGCGCCGCTCGTCAGCTCGACGCTCTTCGCCCACGAAGACGTGCTGTAGCACCACCGACTCTGTGAGAAGGATCGACATGGACAACATGACTGTGGACCGCGACGCGCTGTTCATCGGTGGCCGTTGGGTCGCCCCGCAGGAGGGTGCGACGGTCGACGTCGTCGAAGCTGCCACGGAGAAGGTGCTCGGACGTTCGGCCGTCGCCTCGGCCGCCGACATCGACACCGCCGTCTCCGCCGCACGCGACGCACTCCGCGGACCATGGGGCGAACTCGACAACCGCGCTCGCGCAGACGTTCTCGACGCTTTCGCGTCCGCCCTGAAGAAGCGCGGTCGCGACACCGCGACCCTGGTGAGCCGCGAGAACGGTATGCCGATCTCACTGTCCGCCGGGGTCAACGGTTTCGGGCCCGCCGCCATGATCCGCTACTACGCCGCGCTCGTCCGCGACGCGGCGTCCGAGGACGTCCGTCCCAGCGCATTCGGCGGGCGCACGGTGGTCCGGCGGGAGCCGGTGGGGGTCGTCGCCGCGATCACCCCGTGGAACTACCCGCAACCCCTCGCCGCGATGAAGATCGCGCCCGCGCTCGCGGCCGGTTGCACCGTGGTGCTCAAGGCCGCCCCCGAAACCGCGCTCGACGCGTTCGCGTTCGCGGATGCCGCCGAGGAGGCCGGTCTGCCTCCCGGCGTCCTGAACATCGTGCCCGCGGGCCGCGAGGCGAGCGCCTACCTGGTGCAGCACCCGGGGGTCGACAAGGTCGCGTTCACCGGTTCGACGGCGGCGGGACGAGCGATCGGCGAGGTGTGTGGCAGGCTGCTGCGCCCCGTCACTCTCGAACTCGGCGGAAAGTCCGCTGCGATCGTGGGTGCCGACGCCGACCTGTCCGTCTTCGCCGCGAACCTCGCCGAGGTCTCGCTGGTGAACAACGGTCAGACGTGTCATGCCAGCACCCGGATCCTCGCCCCTCGAGCACGATACGACGAGGTCGTCGAGGCGGTCACCGAGACCGTCCGGGGCCTCGCCGTGGGGGATCCACTCGACAAGACCACCGCGATCGGTCCGCTGGTCAGCTCTGCCCAGCGCGAGCGCGTGCTCGGCTATATCGAGGACGGGCGCAGTGCGGGCTACCGCACGACTACCGGCGGGGGCGTACCAGCTTCGCAACCCCTCGGCTGGTTCGTCGAACCGACCGTGTTCGTGGACGTGGACAATTCCGCCCGCATCGCCCAGGAGGAGATCTTCGGGCCCGTTCTGGCGATCACCCCCTACGAGGACGAGGACGAGGCCGTCGCGATCGCCAACGACTCCGAATACGGCCTGGGCGGTACGGTCTGGACCACCGACGAGGACCGCGGCCTCGCACTGGCCGCCCGCATCCACAGCGGGACCGTCGGTGTCAACCATTACGCCCTCGACCTCGATGCACCGTTTGGCGGAGTCAAGTCCTCCGGTCTCGGACGCGAACTCGGGCCGGAGGGCCTGCACCCGTACTTCGCCACGAAGTCCGTCTACTTCGGAACACGCTGAACAAAAACGCTATTCATCGACTATCAGACATGATCGAACGGAGCAGACGATGACGCTACCGCTGACCGGTGTCCGCGTTCTCGACCTCACCGACGGCCTCGGCGAATCGTGTGGCCGGTACCTCGCCGACCTCGGTGCGCAGGTGACGAAGGTGGAAGGTCCGGGCGGCGCCCGCTCACGTCGTGCGGAGCCCGTGGTGGACGGTGTCAGCATCCCGTTTGCGCTCCGCAACGCGAACAAGCGGGGCATCGTCGTGGACGTCGACGATGCCGCCGGCCGGGACCGGCTCCGGCGACTCGCGGCGGAATCCGACATCCTGATCGAATCGCACGCTCCGGGACTGCTGAGTGCGCGGGGAGTCGGTACGGCCGAACTCTCCGCTCTCGCACCGGCACTGGTGTGCGTGTCGGTCACCCCGTTCGGGCAGACCGGACCGTACCGGGACTGGGCGGCCACGGAGCAGGTGCTGTTTGCGCTCAGTGGTGTGCTGTCCCGCTCGGGCGCTCCGGGAGCCGAACCCCTGCTTCCTCCGACAGGTCTGGTGGAGGAAACCGTGGGGATGCACGCCGCCTGGTCGGCGCTGCTCGCCTACTACGATCGGATCCGCACCGGGCGCGGCCAAGTGGTGGATCTGTCCGCCTTCGAAGCGCTCGTCCACGGCTTCGATCCCGGTTTCGGGACGCAGGGTTCCGCGGCCGCGGGACGCTCCGACGACTTTCCCCGCGGGCGACCGGACGCGTCGAACTTCTACCCGGTGTTCCCGTGCGCCGACGGACACGTGCGGATCTGCCTGCTGGCCAAGCGGCAGTGGCGGGGAATGTTCACATGGCTTGGCGAGCCCGAAGAATTCGCCGATCCGAAGTACGACACGATTCCGGCCCGGTTCGCCGCCGCCGACACCCTGCACCCCCTCATCGAGGTGCTCTTCGCGACCCGCACCCGAGATCAACTCGTCGCGGAGGGTGCGGCCAGGGGAGTGCCGGTCGGCGGCGTCCTCTCGCTCGGGGAAGTGCTGACCACCGAGCACTTCGACGTGGCCGGTGCGCTCGCGGACGTGGAGATCGCCGATGGGGTGCACGCGCGGGTTCCGACGGGGTACGTGTCGGTCGACGGCGCACGCCTCGGAATCAGGACCCCAGCGCCCGCGGTCGGGGAGCATGACAGCTCGCCGGAGGCGAAGTGGGAGACCCACACCGGCGAGCCTTCCGGGACGGCGCAGCCCGGCTCGCGGCCCCTCGAAGGTCTTCGCGTCCTCGACCTGGGCGTGATCGTCTTCGGTGCCGAACTGAGCCGCCAGTTCGCGGACTACGGGGCCGATGTCATCAAGGTCGAGAACGCCAAGTTCCCCGACGGGCTGCGCCAGTCGAAGCGCGGCGCCGCGCTGGCCGCCTCCGTGGCCTGGGGGCACCGTAACAAGCGCAGCCTGGGTCTGGATCTGCGCAGCCGGGAGGGCGGGGAGCTGTTCCGTCGCCTCGTCGTCGAGGCCGACGTGGTTCTGGCCAATTTCAAGCCCGGCACACTCGCGTCGATGGGACTCTCGTACGACGAGCTCGCCGCACTCAATCCCCGCATCATCGTGTCCGAGAGCAGCGCGTTCGGCAGTGCCGGACCGTGGAACAACCGGCTCGGGTACGGCCCCCTGGTTCGCGCGGCGTGCGGTGTGTCCGCGCTGTGGAGGTACCCCGGGAACGAGGAACTGCTCTGCGACGGCTCGACTGTCTACCCCGACCACATCGCGGCCCACGTCACGGCGATCGCGGTGCTCGCGGCGCTGATCCAGCGCACGCGCACGGGCAAGGGGGCGGCGCTCGAGGTGGCGCAGGCGGACACCGCGCTCGTCCAGCTCGGCGCTCAACTCGTGACCGAATCGCTGCGCCCCGGCACCGTCTCCGCACCCGGCAACTCCGATGCCTTCGCGGCGCCCTCCGGAGTCTTCGCCTGTGCAGGTGACGACGAATGGTGCGTCGTGTCGGTGAGAGACGACGACGACTGGGCTCGATTGTGCGCCGCGATCGGCAGGCCCGAACTGGCGGATGCTCCGGCGTTCCGCACACGGGCCGAGCGGATCAGGAACCGAGTCGACGTCGACGACGTTCTCGAGGAATGGTTGCGGACGCGGTCTCCCGCGCAGGCCGTCGCGGAGCTGCAGTCGGCGGGCGTTCCGGCCGGGATGATGCTTCGCCTTCCCGAACTGCTCACCGATCCGCACCTGGCGGCCAGGGTGGCCTACACTGCCACGCACCACGACCTGCTCCCCAAGGCGTTGCCCACCGCGGCCCGCGTCGCGCGATTCTCGACCATCCCCGATCCGCCGCTGCGGCAGGCGCCGGTTGCCGGGCAGCACACCCGCGAGATCTGTGAGGAGCTGCTGGGCATGACGCCCGACGAGGTGGATCATCTTGTGGCGGAAGGAATCCTGCAACCGCCCGCCGCCGCTCGGCGGCTGATCGGGGTGGCAGCATCTACCGCGACTGCTGCGAGGTGACAAGACCCGCACAGTTCATTTCGGATCCTGCCGGTGTCAACGTGAACCAGGCGATGCAGAATTGTCCGGAATCCGTTGAGCTGCTACATGATCGAGATCATTGACCAGGGTTCGGGTCGATATCGAAAGACTCGAGGGTAAAGCGTAGACAAACCTAATGGGTATTGGTTAACGTGGCATCCGTCACAACCATTCTCGAACTCTTCGAGACCGCACGACACGGAGTGTGTGCATGACAACCAGCCCATCCACCACCGCAGACGGTACAACTACGGCCGGTGCCAACTCGGCGGGCGACTCTAAACGAGCCAGCCGCGCCGCCTTCGTCGGAACTCTGCTCGAATACTACGACTTCAGCCTCTACGCCTCGGCCGCGTCGGTGGTATTCGGGAGCGTGTTCTTCTCCGGTGCGAGCCCGTTCCTCGCCACGCTGCAGGCGGTCGGGACATTCGCCGTCGGCTTCCTCGTCCGGCCGATCGGCGGCGTCATCCTCGGCAGCCTCGGTGACCGGATCGGGCGGAAAAAGATTCTCGTCTTCACCCTCGTCATGATGGGGGCCGCGACGATGCTCGTGGGCCTGCTGCCCGGCTACGAGCAGATCGGCTGGCTGGCACCGGCGTTCCTCGTGCTGCTGCGGATCCTTCAGGGCATCGGCGCCAGCGCCGAGTACGGAGGCGCCACGCTGGTGGCGGTGGAGTTCGCGCCGCAGCGTCGACGGGGACTTCTCGGATCGTTGCCAGGCGCGGGAGCGTCCATCGGTGGCGTCCTCGGCACCAGCGCCCTGTTGGGGGTGTCGGCTGCGCTCCCCGAAGAAGCGTTCATGTCGTGGGGGTGGCGCCTGCCCTTCCTGCTCAGCGGGCTGATTCTGCTGTATGGTCTGTCGCTGCGCGCCCGGCTGCCCGAGACCCCGGCATTCCGCCACATCGAGGAGTCGAACGGCAAGACCACCTCGCCCGTGCTCGACGTCATCCGCAGGCAACCCCGCGCCATCCTGTCCGTACTCGTGATGGTGTTCGGGCAGGCCGGGCTCGGCTACTTCTATCTCGTCTTCATGCTGACGTTCGGCAAGAACCAACTGGGCATGGGGCAGACTGACATCCTGGTCGGCCTGGTGCTCGCGCAACTCGCTTGTGCGGCATTCATTCCCGTTTTCGGGATGCTGTCCGACCGGGTGGGCAGGCGACCGGTCATCATCTCGGGTTTCGTGTTCTCCGCGCTCCTCGCGTTCCCGGCGTTCTGGTTGGTGGGGAACGCCAATGGCTCTGCCGCGTTCTGGCTGGTTCTGGTCCTCGGGAACGGTGTCGGTGTCGCGGCCATCTTCGGTCCGATGGGGGCGTACGTCACCGAACTCTTCGAGACCCGTCATGCCTTCAGCGGCCTGGGGCTGGGTCGTGAACTCGGGAACGCTCTCGGCGCCGCGCTCGTGCCGGTCCTCGCGGTGCAACTCGCGTTCAACGACGGCGGCAGCACCGCGGCGCTGAGCATTCTGCTGGTGGGGATTTCGGTGGCTGGTGTCGCCGCCGCATGGTTCTCGGTGTCGCGGGCGCACCGGGCACGCGACGGCGCGGAGCAGAACGATGCGTCCGAAGCTCTGAACTAGGAACTACGGATCTGCGTACGCGTGGGAGGTGGGCCGAGGAAAGTCTCGGTCCACCTCGCTGCGCGTGGTCACTGCGCGTGGATCGATGGTTCAGGCAGTGGCGCAACCGCATGGCAGGTGGGGGAGACGGCCGTCGTCGGATCGAGGATGTTCCGGGCGATACGGAGCGTGATGTCGGTCGTAGACCCGTTCATCCCCGGCGGAACGCATCGGGGTGTTGGATCGAATAGGCCACCGTACCTACGAAGTGTAGATTCTGACCGGGAGTGAGTGGGTGAGAACAGCGAGAAGGGGTGCGGTCGGGAATCCCCGGCCGCACCCCTTCCCTTGTCTGAAATCGTTCAGGCCTTCATCAGATCTCGATGGATGATTTCCTTCATGATCTCGTTGGTGCCGCCGTAGATCCGCTGGATCCTGGCGTCGATGTATGCCTTGGCGACGGGGTACTCCATCATGTAGCCGTAGCCACCGTGGAACTGCACTCCGGCATCGATCACGCGGCCCTGTAGTTCCGTGGCCCAGAGCTTCGCCTTCGCCGCGTCCACGGCGGTGAGGGTACCCGCATTGTGTTCACGTACGCACCGGTCGATGTACGCGCGGGACACCTCGACGGCTGTCTGCAGGTCGGCGAGCGTGAAGCCGAGACCTTGGAACTCCCCGACCCGCTTGCCGAACGCGGTGCGTTCCTTGACGTAGTCGAGCGTCCATCCGAGTACTGCCTCGGCGGACACCTGTGCGGCGATACCGATGCCCAGTCGTTCCAAGGGAAGGCTCTGCATCAGATATGCGAAGCCGGAGCCGACCTCACCGAGCAGATTCTCCTTCGGGATGCGGACATCCTCGAAGAACAACTCGGCAGTGTCCTGGGCGTGCAGACCGAGCTTGTCCAGCTTGCGACCGCGGGCGAATCCCGGCGTGCCGTCCTCGACGACGAAGAGGCTGAAGCCGCGGGAGCCGGCCGCGGAATCGGTTTTTGCGAACACGATCACCAGGTCGGCGAGGATTCCGCTGGTGATGAACGTCTTGGACCCGTTGATCACCCAGGTGTCGCCGTCGGCGACGGCAGTGGTCTGGATGGCGCGCAGGTCGCTGCCCGCGGCAGGCTCACTCATCGCGATCGCACCGATGGTCTCGCCGGTGACGAATCCCGGCAACCAGCGTCGGCGCTGCTCTTCGTTTGCGTGACGGAGCAGGTAGTTCAGGACGATGTCGTCGTTCGTGGAGAACCCGGACTGCAGGGCCGACGCGCCGACGCGGGCAATCTCCTGCTGGATCACGAAGCGGAAGCGGTAGTCGAGTTCGCCGGGGCCGCCGTACGCCTCGGGGACGGGCAGTCCGAGCAGGCCCTGGCGACCCGCTGCCAGCCAGGTCTCGCGATCGATCAGGCGATCCGCGTCCCATTTCTCGAGGTGGGGAACCACGTGCTTGTCGACGAATCCCCGGACAGATTCGCGGAACAGTTCGTGGTCCCGGTCGAAGAGATCGCTCTGCATGCTTTCCTCCTGCGGCGGGGCGCCCGCCGGGCGCCCCGCTCGTCATATGTTGTCAGTTCGTTGCCAGCAGTTTCTGGGTTTCGCGACGGAACACCTGATTGGCGACCTCGTTCTGGCCCAGCACCATCCGTCCGGCGTTGGCGCTCGTCATGCCGTGCTGGGAGTCCCGCAGGAGCGGGAAGTCCTCTGCGTGGAGAACTGCGAGGAGAATCTCCCAGTTCTTGTTCCACAGGCGAGTCCACCTTTCCTCGGTCATTTCGGTGTCCGCGACCGGCGGCACGATCAAGCGCATCTCCATGCGGCAGCGCTGCGGATCGGTGGGGTGCGGACGGAAGGTGAGGAGCTGGAAGTGATCCGGCTGCCGCAGCAGGGTGCTGTTGGGGAGCAGGAAGTGGGTTTCCGTGATGTCCTTGGCCAGGCTCCGGTCGCCGGGATCTTCCTCGATCCACCGATCGATCGACTTGCGTGGGGCAATGAAACGGCAGTGCCTGCCGAAGTCCTCGAATGCCATCACGTTGGTGTGGATGTGCTTGGCTGCGGTATTGGGGTGAGCGTACTGGATGTGGTATCCGTCGAGGAAGGCGTCCTGCATGATCTTCCAGTTCACCGGCTCGTCGAATCCCTCGGACTGGAACGCGATCTTGGAACCGAGGTCGTAACCGGCGAGGATCGTATCCATCTCCTCGCCGAGCCAGCCCGCCACGTCGATCTCGGCGTTCGCCTCGTCCACGACCCAGATGAAACCGTGGCGCTCCTCGGTCGGCAATTCCACGAGGCCCATGTTCGTGGTGTCGGTTTCCCCGAAGGTGTTGTCGCGGGTGATCGTCCGCAGGGTGCCGTCCGTGTCGTACGACCACCGGTGGTAGGGGCACGAGAAGAGGCGGCAGCGGCCCTTCTCCTCCTTCTCGAGGAGGGCCCCGCGGTGCCGGCACAGGTTGACGAACGTCTTGACTCCGCCATCGCGCTGGCGGACCACGATGATGTTGTTCCGCGGCATCTGCAGGGTGAAGAAGTCGCCGGAGCGGGGGATCTCGGAGCCGTGCGCAACGATCGAGGGAACACGTCCGAAGATGAGATCGCGTTCCTGCTTGGCCACGGCCGGATCGGTGAACTCTTCCGGCCGGAACCAGGTGATGTGGTCGAATTCGTCCGTCGTGTCGTTGCGCAGGTGATCCAGGGCCCGGCGAATGCGTTCCTCGCGGGGTGCTCCGACCTCGGTCATTGCGTTTCCTCCAGTGTCGTGCGGAGTCGATGGGCCGGCGTTGTCGCCGCTACCCGCCACCGTCTCCGAATGCGGTGTGGATCGACCTCGTAAATCTAACCTACATAGATTTATGTGTAAACCCTCGCAGGTCCGGCCGTTGCGGGTTTTATCAATGAACATTAGGTTTAGGTGACACCGTCCGATGAGGAGTGATACGGATGATTTCCTGTCAATGGTGCGAGGAACTCGCCGACGACGACCGCGACGAAGTTCTCGCTCTGGTGGCCGCGGCCGCGGATTATGACGACGAGGCGGGATTCTCGCGGATCGAACCGCGTGAGGTCACGGCTCATTCGCGGAACGGGTTGCGGGTATCGCATCTTGCCGTGAAGGCGCGTAGGGGTTTGAGTGCTCTCGAGGATGTGCCGCTCGTGATCGTGGCATACCTCCACGTCGCTGTGGACGACGACGGTCTCGGTACGGTCCAATTCGTCGTGCACCCCGACTATCGATCGCGGGGGATTGCGACCTTGCTCGTCGAGGAACTGGGCCTCGACGTGGACCGGACCGACGGCTGGATGGGTACCGGCGCGCGCGCGGTGCGCACCTGGGCGTTCGGCACGCATCCGGCGGCCGAACGCCTGACGCGC
Source organism: Rhodococcus sp. NPDC059968 (assembly GCF_042738615.1). Lineage (NCBI taxonomy): Bacteria > Bacillati > Actinomycetota > Actinomycetes > Mycobacteriales > Nocardiaceae > Rhodococcus > Rhodococcus sp. NPDC059968. The sequence continues at coordinate 9,807 of NZ_JBHWUE010000039.1, read as the reverse complement.
AGGTTCGGGATCCCGTCGGTCAGCCGGCTGTGGACCTTGTTCCGCAGCCTGACCGGTCCCTTCGCGGTTCCGCTCGATCCGGTGACCGTCCCGGAAGGGTCCCGGCTGGAGGAGCTGCGCGTGCTGGACGACCCCGAGTCGGAGAAGGCCCTCGACGCCGTGCTGAGTCGCTCGGGTATGCCGTCGGCTCAGCTGGAAAAGCTCTCGGAAAGCCGCTCCTACGGTACCGGTTCGGTGATTGTCGCGTCCGGGGACGCCGGCCGGTCCCACGGGTTCGTCTGGTTGGATCCGGCGCTGCACACGCACCTCGACCTGCGGGCGGCGTGGATCCGGGCACTGGTTCTGGAGAAGGAGTCGCGTGGCGGTGGCGTGGGTGCCGGCCTGCTCGTGCGAGCGCTCGAGGTGTTGCGCGACGCGGGTGCCCAGATCGCCTTGATGAGAATCGATCCCGAGGACGACGGAGCCGTCCGCCTCTGCCGGTTGCTGTCGTTCGAGCAGGAGGAGGCGCACACGTGTTACCAGGTCGGCGACTGGCACGAGCCTCCCGGCTACCTCTGAGGCATGAGACGTATGACGATATTTGTTCCACTGTTGACGAACGCCGAATGCCGCGCTAGTGTCCTGTGACGCGGCTCACAAACGATGTCCGTGACGAGGGCGTCCCGCCGACGGACCTCGAACCCAAGGCTCACATCCAGTGCCCAAGCCCCGCGCCTACCGCGCGACATTTCGGCACACTCCACCGACATCTCACGAACTCATCAGCACGAGAGGACACGTCATGGCACGACTCGAGGGAAAGGTCGCATTCGTCACCGGTGCGGCTCGCGGACAAGGGCGTTCGCATGCAGTGCGACTGGCGGAGGAGGGCGCCTCGGTCATCGCGATGGACATCTGTGAGCAGATCGACTCGGTGTTCTATCCGATGGCCACCACCGACGACCTCGCCGAGACCGAACGTCTGGTCAAGGAGGCCGGCGGCTCCATCGTCACGTCGGTGGGCGACGTCAGGAACCGGGCGGACGTCCAGCGTGCGTACGACGCCGGGATCGAACAGTTCGGGCACGTCGACGTCGTCCTGCCCAACGCCGGCATCATGCCCGTCATCGGACCCGGTGATCAGCCGCAGGCGTGGCACGACGCTATCGACGTGATGCTCACCGGTGTGTGGCACGTCCTCGAGGTGACCGTGCCCGGGCTGATCGAGCGAGGTCGGGGTGGGTCGATCGTCATCACCAGCTCCGCCGCGGGCCTGACCAGCATCGGGCTGAACACCTTCCCCGGTCAGGCCGGTTACTCGGCGGCCAAGCACGGCGTCGTCGGTCTGATGCGTCTGTACTCGAAGCAGCTTGCCAAGCACAGCATTCGAGTCAACACCGTGCATCCCACCGGTGTGAACACCCCGATGGTGGCCAATGCCGAATACGGCGAGTTCGTGAATTCGCACCCCGAGGTCGCGAATGACGAATCGTACAAGAATCCGATGCCGGTCGAGCTGATCGAGGCCGTCGACATCAGCAACGCCATCGTGTTCCTCGCCTCCGACGAGGCGCGGTACGTCACGGGCGTGACCCTGCCGGTCGATGCCGGTTACAACAATCGCTGAGCGAAGGAGTTTCCGACCATGACGACAACAGAATCAGCGGCCGCAGCGCCGCCGAAGATCGCCGATCGCGAGCAGGTATTCGTGGGCGGCCGATGGGTGGAGTCGACTGGAGACGAGTGGATCGATCTCGTCGACCCATGGACCGAGAAACGCGCAGCGCGAATCCGCAGCGCCACTGCGGAAGACGTCGAACGAGCCGTGCAGGCAGCCCGCGCGTCGTTCGATTCCGGCGTGTGGGCGTCGCGCACGATGGCCGAGCGCGCCGACGTCCTCGACGAGATCGCGAACCGGCTCGAGCGCCGGGTCGAGGAGTTGACCCCGCTCGGGGTCATCGAGGTCGGCATCCCCGTGGCCGTCAGCGGCCCGACCCAGCAGATGACCGCCGGGTTGTTCCGCGCTGTCGCCGCGGTGGCCCGAGACTTCTCCACCCGTGAGGACCGGACCCGGGCCGACGGCGGGATCTCGCGGATCCTCAAGGAGCCGACCGGTGTCGTCGCGGCCATCATTCCGTGGAACGGGCCGATCGGGACAATTGCGTTCAAGGTTGCCCCGGCCCTCGCCGCCGGGTGCTCGGTGATCCTCAAGACGGCACCGGAGGCCCCGCTGTCGCCGTCCGTATTCGCCGACATCCTCGGGGAACTGACGGCGGAAGGTGTGCTCCCCGAGGGTGTTGTCAGCGTTCTCTGCGCCGATCGCGACGTGTCCGAAACCCTGGTCACGAATCCCGCCGTCGATCACATCACCTTCACCGGAAGCACTCTCGCGGGACGGCGCATCATGTCACTCGCCGGTGAGCGGATCGCGCGGGTGTCCCTCGAACTCGGTGGCAAGTCGGCGGCGATCATCCTCGACGACGCCGATCTGGGGCATGTCATGCAGTCTCTCCCCATCGGTGGCTGCATGCAGAGCGGTCAGGCCTGTATCGCGCTGACGCGTGTTCTCGTGTCCCGCAAGCGCCACGACGAGGTGATCGAGGCGTTCAAGGGTGCGCTGAGCTTCCTCCCGATGGGAAATCCGTGGGAGCCGACGACATTCCTCGGTCCGCTCGCCATGGAGCGGCAACGTGACCGCGTCGAAAGCTACATCGCCTCGGCCGAGGAGGAGGGCGCGACGATCGTGCTCGGCGGTGGTCGCCCCGCCGGGGTCGAGCACGGCTTCTTCGTCGAACCGACTCTGATCGACGGCGTGCGGAACGACATGCGAGTCGCACAGGAGGAGATCTTCGGGCCTGTCATCTCCGTGATCACGTATGAGGACGAGGAAGAGGCGATCGCTATCGCCAACGATTCGATCTACGGGCTGTCCGGTGCGGTGTACACCGCCGATCTCGACCACGGTTTCGAGGTGGCGCAGCGCATCCGGACCGGAACGATCAGCGTGAACGCCGCCATCATCGACTTCACGCTGCCGTTCGGCGGCTACAAGCAGTCCGGCGTCGGACGCGAAGGCGGGATCGAGGGCCTCGAGGAGTTCTTCGAGACCAAGACGGTCCACCTTCCGTCGACCGGGTAGCAGGCCGGTGATGCAGAGATGACGAAGGGCCCCTGGAAGTATCGTCCAGGGGCCCTTCGGTCATCGACGGTGACGATTCAAGCCGAGCGTTCCTGGGGTGCGTGTCCGGCGCCCGCGTCGTTCCGCATCACGCCGTGGAGGAAGCTGCGGATCATCTCCTCGAACAAGCGCTTCGACGAGAGTTCGTTGGCGGCGAGCGCTTCGGCGAGGAGGGGTTGGGACTCCGGATCTACGTTCGGGAAGATCGTGGCGCGGGTACTCGGCTTGCGCATCGCCTCCGTGAGGACCGCGCCGACCGACAGCGTCTCCATCCCGTCCAGGATCTGGACGTGGAGATGCGTCGGCACTCCGGAGTCCAGGAGGAATCGGGCCGTGTCCTCGTACGTGCCGATCAGGATGTCCCGTGGCAGATACTGCAGAAGGATCGGCGCCGCGTTGCGATGCCGCAGAATTGCCTGACGGAAATTCATGCTCAACGCCACGAAGAACTCCGGCCAGTCGGGACCTGGCTTGCGGCGGGGACGGACAACGGAGGCGCCGGCGATGTGGCGTGCCACCGCGGAGAGGATTTCGCTCTTGTCCGCGAAGTGGTGGTACAACGACGGCGCCTGTACTCCGAGGTGCTTGGCCAGTCGCGGCAGACTGAATGCCTCGAGCCCTTCGGAATCGATGATCTCGATGGACGCCTGCACCGCAGCTGCACGGCTGATCAGGGGCTTCGATGGTCGGGGCATATCAGGCTTTCCGGTGGGGGTGTTCGCTCGAGTGGTTATTTGGCATGGTGAGGTGAATCGTAGCGGGTCGTGGTCACCTTATGGGTGTAGGCGACCTCCTTGTCGAGGAAATCGAGCAGACCACCGCTGAGCAGGTCGTTGTCGTCGCCGCTGACCATGTGCCCGGCGCCTCCGACATCGATGTGACGGGCCCTGGGGATCAGTTCCAGCAGGTCACGTGCGCCGTCTGCGCTGACGACGTCGGACTGAGCGCCCCGGATCAGGAGGGTCGGGACGGTCACCGCGCGTGCCGCGGCACGCGCCCGTGCCTCCCGGGCCGCGGCCTCGTCGAGGCTGTTCCCCCGATAGGTGATCATCCGTGGGTCCCAGTGCCAGTACCAGCGTCCGTCGCGGTTGCGAAGGTTCTTGCGGAGTCCCTCGATGCGCGGCGGACGACGGCGGTGCGGGTTGTAGGCGACGACGGCGTCGAGAGCGTCGTCGAGCGTGTCGAAACCGGTGAGACCGCTCTCCATGAACGCTGTGATCTTGGCGAGTCCGCCGGGTTCGGCGCGGGGAGTGATGTCCACCAGGACCAGCGCGCGACCGATGCCGTGGTCGCCCTGCGCGAGCAAAGACGCCATTCCGCCCATGGACGCGCCGACCAGTACCGGCGGCTCGTCGAGACCGGCGACGACGGCGGCGAGATCTCGCGCGTGGGCATCGCTTCCGTAGTCGCCGTCCTCGGCCCACTCGCTCTCGCCGTGACCGCGGGCATCGATCGCGAGTGCGCACCAGCCGTTTTCGGCGAGACGAATTCCGGTGCGCTGCCACGAATGGCGGGTCTGCCCACCGCCGTGGAGAAGTAGGACGATCCCCTTCCCGGCGGAGGTCGGCTCCCACCGGTCTGCGGTGAGCAGGACTCCGTCGCCTCGGAGTTCGGTGCGAAGCGTGGTGATCGGCATGATGTTGTCGCCTTTCATCGGTCAGTGGCCGGAGGTTCCGCCGTCGACGGCCAGCGTCGAACCGGTGATGTAGCCCGAGGCGCGGCTGGCGAGGAAGACCACCGCCGCGTCGAGTTCGCGCTGGGTGGCGGTCCGTCCGAGTGAACAGTCGTGGAGGAAGGCCGCGAGTGTCTCGGCCGACATCTCGCCGATCATGTCGGTGTCGACGAATCCCGGTGCGATCGCGTTGACCCGGATGCCCTTCCGTCTCGACCACTGGTTCGACAGATCCCTGGTCAAACCGATGAGCCCGGCCTTGCTCGACGAGTACGCGGCCTGCGGGAGCACGGACTTCACCAGGCCGAGCATGCTGGTGATGTTGATGATGCTGGAACCGGGCCCCATGACGCGGGCGCAGGCCTGCGCGGCCCAGTAGGCGCCGAAGAGGTTCACATCGAGCACTGCCCGGTAGTCCTCGGGCCGCTCGCGGGTGGCGGGTGCGGCATGGGTGACGCCGGCGTTGTTCACCAGAATGTCGAGCTTGCCGAACCTGTCGATCGCGGCCTGTGCGAGCGCGTCGCAGTGCTGTGGGTCGGTCACATCAGTGGGGATCACCAGGCAGTCGCGACCGCGTTCGGTCACCGATCGGGCGACCGTGTCGAGTCGGTCGCGCCGTCGTGCGGCGATGACGACATCCGCGCCCGCCTCCGCGAGAGCGCACGCGAAACCCGCGCCGAGGCCGCTGCCCGCGCCGGTGACGACGGCCACGGAGTCGGTCAGGCTGAACAGGTCGAGCACCGATTCGGTTGCCGGCAGGTTCATGAGTGAGGTCTCCCATCTGAATTCTAATAGGTATAGGTTTATCGCAGGTGTCGCCGTGGGGCAACATCTCCGGTCGGCGTCTTGCGCGGCATTAACCTAATTGCATAAGATTTAAGGGCAAGCGGAGCCGAGTGGAACGAGAAGTGTGAATGACCAGCAATGCGAACCAGGAACGGCGCCAGATGCAGGTTGCCGGTAAGGACACGCTTGCCGACGGCGTCGTGCAACTCACGCTGGTCGACCACGAGGGTGCCGCGGCCCCGGCCTGGACGCCGGGTTCGCACATCGATCTGATCCTCGACGACACGACCACCCGCCAGTACTCGCTGTGCGGGGATCCCGGTGACACGATGTCACTGACCGTGGCCGTGCTCCGTGAGGCCGACGGTCGAGGTGGCTCGATCCGCGTCCACGACAAGCTCGAATCCGGTGATCTCGTCGCCGTGGGTGGCCCCCGAAACCACTTCGCGCTCGTCGACGCCGACTCGTACCTGTTCGTGGCGGGCGGGATCGGCATCACGCCCCTGCTCCCCATGGCGCGGGAAGTGGACGCGAAGGGAACGCCGTGGCGCCTGCTCTACGGCGGACGGACCCGCGCGAGCATGGCGTTCGCCGAAGAACTCGCGGCGGGACACCCGGATCGGGTGCTCATCCGGCCGCAGGACGAGCACGGCCACCTCGATCTCGCCACGGCCCTCGACGAGGTCGAGCCCGGAACCGTCGTGTACTGCTGTGGGCCGGAACCGTTGTTGCAGGCCATCGAATCGGCGTGCCGGGAACGTCCACACGTCACACTTCACGTCGAGCGTTTCGCGCCGAAGGAGCTTCTGGCAATTGGCGACAACGGCGCATTCGAAGTCGAACTCGGCCGATCGGGGCGAACGGTGCAGGTCGCCGCGGACGAGACGGTTCTCGACGCCGTCCTCCGGGAAGGCGTCGACGCCGACTTCTCCTGCCGGGAGGGTACCTGCGGAACGTGCGAGGTCGCGGTGCTCGGCGGCACCCCCGATCACCGAGACTCCGTTCTCAGCGAAGACGAGCAGGCGGAGAACGACGCCATGATGATCTGCGTGTCCCGCAGTTGCACACCCAAGCTGATCCTGGATCTGTGACAGATGGCGACGAAGGGCGCCGAGGCGGCCACCGTCACGCACCCGGCTCGACGCCCCGTGAAGCGCAATCGGGTGCTGGTGCCGGCGCTGTGCTTCGTCGTCATGACCACGGCGGTGATACAGACGGCGGTCGTGCCGCTGCTCCCCGCCATGGCGTCGCAACTCGGCGTCGATTCGGCCGCCGTGGGCTGGGTGGTCACGGCGAACCTGCTCGCCGCGGCGGTGTGCACGCCGGTCCTGGGCCGGCTCGCCGATCGGCGCGGTCCGCGCCCGGTTCTGCTGGGGACGCTCGTCCTGGTACTCCTCGGCTCGGTGCTGTGCACCGTCACCGACCACCTTCCGTTCCTCGTCCTCGGCCGAATCCTCCAAGGGGTGTCGTTCGCGCTGTTTCCGATCGGCGTCGCCGTGCTGCGAGGTCGCCTCGACCCGCGCCGGCTCCTGAACGCCATCGGGTTGATGTCGGGGATCCTGGCGGTGGGCGGGGGAGTCGGCATGGTCGCCGCCGGCGTGATGCACACCGAGGGTGCGGACTTCCGGCGGGTGTTCGCGCTGCTCGTCGCACTGAACCTCGCCGCCCTGGTCGTTGCCTGGGTGACTGTTCCTCGCGGCGGGGCGGCGCAGTCCCGGGACGGCGTCGACGTGGCCGGCGTCGGACTGATGGCTGTGGGGCTCTCCGCGCTTCTTATCGCCCTCGCCGAAGGCGGCCGGTGGGGGTGGGCCTCGCCGCAGACGATCGGTGTCGCGGCAGTGGGGGTGGTCGTCTCGGCGGGCTGGTACCTACACGAGCGACGGACCAGGGCACCCCTCGTCCCGCCGCCGCTGCTGTCCGGTCGGCGCGTCGCGGGCACTCACCTTGCGGCATTTCTCGTCGGAATGGCCATGTACATCCAGTTTCTGGGCTCGGCGCAGTTCGTCCAGGCCTCGCGGGCCGCCGTTGGATACGGCTTCGACGCGTCGGTGCTGCGTACCAGCCTCGTCGTGCTGCTCCCCGGTTCGGTGGTGGGTGTGGTCGCGGCATCGGCGAGCGGCCGATTCGTTCACCGCTACCGCGCCGACCGCGTGCTCATCGCGGCCTGCGGGATCGGGGTGGCCGGATTCGTGATGCTGGCACTGGCCCACACCCGACTGTGGCAGGTGATCGTGGCGCTCGTCGTGATAAACGTCTTCGTGAGTGCGTCCTGTGCGGTGCTGCCTGCGCTGCTCGTCGACACCGTGCCTTCCGAATTCACCGGGGTCACCAACGGCATCAACGCGATTGCGCGGACCTTCGGCAGTTCGCTCGCCAGCGCCCTGGTGGCGACGCTGCTCGCGTCCGTGACCGTCGCCGGCACGGATCTGGCGTCCGAGCGGGCTTTCGTGATCGCGTTCTGGGTCGGCGGAGCGGCGGCGGGAGCCGCCGGACTGGTAATCGCTTGTGCGGAACACTTTTGGAGAAGTTCTGCCGATCGGGGTATCCGATTCGGGACAGTATCAGTTAATCTATAGATCATAGGTTTGGAGCGGTGGCGCGAGGCGTGCCGTGACATCGATGTCGCCAGGCGGCGACGGCGGAAGGTTGAGTGGAGATGGCTGCGACAATCGGGTCGGCATTGCACTGGTGGGCGGCAACGAAGGGCGACCAGCGGGCGATCATCGTCGACGACGACGCGCTCACGTACCGGGAATTGCAGGACTGGTCGAGCCGAATCGCTCGCCGGGTCGTCGAGGCCGGGATCGAGCCGGGGGATCGAGTCGGAGTCCTCGGCCCGAACTCGATCGAGTGGCCGGCCATCGCCCTCGGTGTTCTCAAAGCGGGTGCAGTCCTCGTACCGCTGAATCCCCGGCTCAAGCCGGCAGAACTGCGCAAGGTGATCGACGACGCGGGCGCCCGGCTGGTGCTTGCGCCCGCCGAGTTCGGCGACTCGGTCGCCGCGACACACGTCCTGGGCGCGGCGTTCGATGCGCTGCCCTTCGACGAATTCTCCGCCCTGCGCCGGGGCGGCGTCGACGACTTCCGGATCGACGTCGGGCCCGACGAACCGACAGCGCTGTTGTTCACCAGCGGTTCGACGGGGCTCTCCAAGGGCGTGATCTGCACCAATCGCACTTTGCTGAACATCGTCTTCGAGGCGTCACTGACAGAGGACGGGCTGCGACCCGGGGCGACCACACTGCTGGTACTACCGCTTGTTTTCACACCCGGCCTCGTGTGGGGTCTCCTCATGACCACCGTGCTCGGCGGGACCATCATCATCGAACGCGAACTGAAACCCGGACGTGCCGCGGCATTGCTGAGCGAGCACCGGGTCCAGGCCCTCTTCGGTGTCCCCCTGATCTTCGACGCCATCTCCCGTGCACCCGAATTCGACGACGCCGACCTCGGATCGTTGCGCACGGCGATCGTCGGTGGCGCCGCCGTCGCGCCCGCACTGCTGCAGAGGTGGGCAGACAAGGGGGTCGCGCTCCGTCAGATCTATGGAATGACGGAGGCCGGGGGAGTCGCGACCGCCACTCTCGTGAGTGAGGCCTTCGACCACCCCGGGACGTGCGGAAACGGCTCCATCTTCACCGAGATGAAAGTTGTCCGCCCGGACGGAACCGAGGCCGACCCCGGCGAGGAAGGCGAAATTCTCCTCAGCGGCCCGGGCGTCACGCCCGGCTACTGGAACGACGAGGAGTCCACCGCGGCCGCGTTGCGGGACGGCTGGCTGCACAGCGGCGACCTGGGAACCCGTGACAGCGAGGGGCGCCTGCAGTTCGTCGACCGGCTCAAGGACCTCATCATCACGGGAGGAATCAACATCTCACCCGTGGAACTGGAGCGCGTGATCGGTGAGATCGACGGAGTCGAGGAAGTCGCGGTGATCGCCGCGAAGGACCCGCGGTTCGGCGAGACACCCGCCGCGATCGTGACGGTGACCGGTGACGTCGACGAAGCCGCCATCGTCGAGCACTGCGACCGACTCGTCGCCGACTACAAGGTGCCCCGATACGTCGTGATCCGGAACGAACCACTGCCGCGCCTCCCTAGCGGGAGTTTCCTGGATAAGTTGATCATGGAGGGTGTTATGGCTGGTCAACTGTGGTGCGGGTGGCGGATTGGTGTATGACCTAAGTCGTGG